>CAZUUP010000293.1:0-7508 GCA_964623105.1 uncultured Akkermansia sp. | reverse complement strand
GTGCAGGAGAACCAGTCGTTGCGCTCGCGCTCCAGCGGCGAGGTGTACCGGCTGGAGCAGATCATTGGAGAATGTCCGGCGATGGCGAATTTGCGGCTGTTGATCAGCACGGTGGCGCCGACGAATGCGACGGTGCTGATCCTGGGGGAGAGCGGGACGGGGAAGGAGATGATTGCGGGTTGCATCCACGGGTTCAGCAACCGGCGGGAAAAGAATTACGTGCGGATCAACTGCGCGGCGATTCCGGAGACTCTGCTGGAGAGCGAGTTGTTCGGGCACGAGCGGGGGGCGTTCACGGGGGCGTTGAAGCAGAAGACGGGGCGGGTGGAGGAGGCCAATGGCGGGACGATTTTTTTGGATGAAATCGGGGACATGAGCCGGTCGTTGCAGGCGAAGCTGCTGCGCTTTCTGGAGGACGGGTCGTTCACCCGGGTGGGGGGTAATGAAGAGTTGAAGGTGGATGTGCGGATCATGGCGGCGACGAACCGGGACATCATCCAGGCGATCCGGGAGAACCAGTTTCGGGAGGATTTGTTTTACCGTTTGAACGTGGTGCAGTTCCGTCCGCCGCCGTTGCGGGAACGGGGTGCCGATGTGGTGCTGCTGGCGCGGCATTTCTTGCAGCATTTCTGCTTTGCGCTGAACCGAACGACCAAGCAGTTGTCCAAGGCGGCGGAGTTGAAGCTGCTGGGGCATTCGTGGCCGGGGAATGTGCGGGAGTTGCGCAACGTGATCGAGCGGGCGGTGATTCTGGAGACGACGGACACGGTGCAGGCGTCGAGCCTGCCGGATTTCACGCTGGAGGCGCGGCTACGGAAGGGAGACGGGCCGACGATCGCGCCGGGGCTGGGCTTGGATGAGATACTTGCCAATTACGAGAAGGAGATCATCGGCAGCGTGCTGGAACGCAACCGGTTCAGTGTGAGCAAGACGGCGGAGCAATTGAAGATGACGCGGCATGCGCTGCGTTACCGGATGCAGCGGTTGAACATCAGCCTCGACGGTGCCGCGGAGGACGAGGGGGACGCGAAGGCATAGGCGGATGAAAGGCTGGGCTCCATTACTGGCGCAGGTGAACGAAATCGAGGTGGCGGGCGGGCGGCCGCTGCCCGGGGCGAAGGGCACCTCGCCGGTGGCATTTGATGCGCTGTTGATCGTCTTTTGCGGGGTGTGCCTGACGCTGCTGTTCGTGCCGTGGGCGGTCCGGATCTGGCGGCGGAAGGGGCGACGGCAACGGCGTTACAAACGGGTGCAGGGGTCGGGCGTCGGGGGTGCGGTGACGGCGCAGGGACGGCGGGTGCGGGGGCAGCGGCCGCGCAACCCGACGCTGGCGGAGGTGGGCGGATTGCCGCCGCTGCGGGCGGAGGAGGGGCCTACGGGGGCGGGGACCTGAGTCATGGAAGTCAGCCAAAACATCACGCGCAAGAGTGCGTCGAATCTGGCGCTGGCGTTTGTTTTGTTGCCGCCGGAAAAGCGGCTGGCGATGTCGGCGCTGTATGCGTTTTGCCGGGAGGTGGATGACGTGGCGGACGAGGAATCGGTGCCGGTGGCGGAGCGGCGGCGGCAGTTGGCGCGGTGGGATGCGGACATCCGGACGGCGTGCGAGGGTGGGGAGCCGGAGTTTGCGGTGAACCGGGAGTTGCGTCCGTTCATCCAGCGTTATGGGCTGAGGCGGGAGTTGTTCCAGGAGTTGATCCGGGGCGTCGAGATGGATCTCGATACGCAACGTTATGAGACTTACGAGGCGCTGGAGGTGTACTGCTACCGGGTGGCGTCGGTGGTGGGCCTGCTGAGCATCGAGATTTTCGGGTACCGGAATCCGGCGTGTCACGATTATGCGGTGCATCTGGGGAAGGCGTTGCAGTTGACGAACATCCTCCGGGACGTGGGCGAGGACGCGGGTCGCGGGCGGATTTACCTGCCGTTGGCGGAACTGGCCCGGTTCAATGTCCGGCCCGAGGAAATCCTGCGGGGCGAGTATTCGGAACGGTACGCGGCGCTGGCGCGGAGCGTGGCGGAGCGGGCGCGGCATTTTTACCGGTTGGCGCACGGGACGCTGCCGGACGGGGACCGGCGCTCGATGATGACGGCGGAGCTGATGGGCTCGGTGTACTGGCGGTTGTTGCAGAAGCTGGAGGGCAAGCAGTTCAATGTGTTCACGGATGCGCGGACGCGGTTGAACAAGGTGCAAAAGGTGGCGCTGATCCTGCGGACGTGGGTGCGGTTGATGACGGGTGCGCTGACTCCCAACTATGGAATCCCGTGAGCCGGTCCGGCGGCTGGTGGTCAATGCGGATGATTTCGGCCGGTCGGCATCGATCAATCAGGCGGTGATCCGCGCGCATCGGGAGGGGATTTTGACGACGGCCAGCCTGATGGTGAACGGGGAGGCGTGTGCCGAGGCGGTGGAGTTGGCGCGGGAGAATCCGCGGCTGGGGGTGGGGCTGCATCTGTCGCTGGTGTGCGGGCGGGCGGCATTGCCGGTGGCGGCGATTCCGGGCTTGGTGAACGAGCAGGGGGAGTTCAGCGACGATCCGGTGGGGACGGGGTTCCGGTATTTTGCGCGGCGTTCGTTGGAGCCGCAGTTGCGGGCGGAAATCGCGGCGCAGTGGGAGAAGTTCCGGGCGACGGGGCTGGCGCTGGATCATGTCAATGGACACTTGAACCTGCATCTGCACCCGACGGTTTTCCGGTTGCTGCTGGAACTGGGGGCGGAGTTGCGACGCGTGCGGGTGACGCGCGATCCGTTCTGGCTGAATGCGCGGCTGGCGGGCGGTTTGTGGGGTTATCGGGCGAGTCACGCGTTGATTTTCCTGTGGCTGAGCGCGCGGGCGAGGCCGCGGTTGCGGCGGTTGGGCATCCGGCATACGCGCCGGGTGTTTGGGCTGTTGCAGAACGGGCGGGTGGATGAGGCGTATGTGCTGGGTTTGTTGCGGGTGTTGCCGGCGGGGGACAGCGAGCTGTATTCGCATCCGTCGATGGACGTGTTCCGGGCAGAGTTTGACGCGTTGGTGAGTCCGCGAGTGAAGGCGGCGGTGGCGGGTGCGGGAGTGGAGTTGATCCGGTATCAGGATTTGTGAGGGGGGCGTGGGCTTTTCAGTCCGGTCCGGAGCGGTGGAGGGGGGGGGGGGGAAAAATAGCCTGTCAAAGAGTCGGGGGCGGTTTAGAAAGCTGGCATGAGCAAGCTCCTTGTCATTTTGATGTTTGGCCTGGTGTGTGAGGCCGTGGGTGTGGTGTTGCTAAGCAAGGGGTTGCGGCAGGTCGGAGAAGTCAAAGAGGTCAACGTGCGCGAGGTGTTGGCGGTGGTGAAGCGGGGCGTGACGAACGCGCATATTTTGTTGGGAGTCTTCTTTGAAGCGGTCTTTTTCGCGTGTCTGCTGGTGCTGATGTCGAAGAGCGAGGTGAGTTTCCTGTGGCCGTTGACGGCGATGAGTTTTGTGATGACGACGCTGGCGGCGAAATGGTTCCTGCATGAGGAGGTGTCGTTGCTGCGCTGGAGCGGGGTGTTGTTGATCATGTGCGGAGCGGGGTTGATCACGTGGAGTGAGAAGGTGAAGGCGCCGGTGGTGCCGTTGGAGGTGGCGGCGCCGGGCGGGGGTGATGCAGGGCCGCGATAGAGGCGGGACAACGGGGTGGTGGTGGGTCAGGCGGGCGACCGGAGGAATTGGTCGAGGGCGCGGGCGAGGGTGGTGGCGGCGGTGGCGGTGCGTTTGCCGAGGGAGATCAGGGCGGGGATTTTCGCGGGGGAGGTGGCGATGGCCCAGGCGAGTTTGGCGAAGTCGAGATTCTGGTTGGCGTCGGTGAGGCGGTTGAAATCGAGGGGCAGGTCTTCGGAGGCGGTGTCCGAGATGACGCGGAGGGTGACGGCGGGGAGGCCGAGTTCTTGGCAGACGTTGCGGATCACGCCGGATTCCATTTCGACGGCGTCCGCGCCGGTGGCGAGGAAGAGGGCTTGTTTCTCGGCGGCGGTGGTGGCGACGCGGGGGGCGCAGTGGATGCGGCCGGGGCGTGCGCCGGCAGCGGCAAGGCGGGCGGCGATGGCGGGCGGGGCGTCGGGCGAGAAGAGGAGGGTTTCAGGGGCGAGGGAGGGATTGAGGCCGCCGGCGAATCCACAGGTGAGGACGAGGGTGGGCGGGCGGCTGGCGAGGCGGGCGCGGGTGGAGCGTTCGGCGTTGCGGGGGCCCATGCCGGTGAGGATGATTTCGACGTGAGGATGGGCGCGGGCGAGTTTGCGGAAGGGGCGGGCTTCGTCCGGCAGGGCGAAGAAGATGACGATGGGGTCGGGAGGGTTCACACGGCGCACGGTGGTGGAAATTAGGCGGTGCTACGAGGGCGTGGTGGGGACGGCCACGATTGCACGGGGGACGCCCGAAATACCGACGCGGGGATGCTGGGGGTCGGTCGCGGGTTCAACCGGCAGTGGCGACGGCGGCGGTGTTCTTCGCGGCCGAGGCATTTCGCTGGGTGGCCCGTTTTTCGAGCAAGCGGCGGTAGCAGCCGAGGGCGAGGAGGGGCCAGGCGTTCCGATACATGTCGTACTTGAGGTAGAAGACGCAGGGGAAGCCGGTGCCGGTGATTTCGTCCTCGGTCCAGGAGCCGTCGGGGTTCTGGGTGCGGACCAGGTAATCAATGCCGCGTTGGAGGGCGGGGAGGTCAGGGTTGTCGAAGGCGCAGAGGCCCATGACGGCCCAGGCGGTCTGGGAGGCAGTGCTGGGGCCCTGGCCTTTGAAGATGGGGTCGTCGTAGGTGTTGCAGCGTTCACCCCAGCCGCCGTCGTCGTGCTGGACGCTTTCGAGCCACTGGCGGCCGCGGAGGAGCCAGGGCTGGTTCATATCGAGGTTGAGGGCGCGCATGCCGCGCAGGACCTGCCAGGTGCCGTAGATGTAGTTGACGCCCCAGCGGCCATACCAGGAGCCGTCGGATTCCTGGTGATCCTTGACGAATTCGAGGGCGCGTTTGACCTGGGGGTTGGCGGTGGTGAAGCCTTCGTAGCCGAGGAGTTCGAGGATGCGGGCGGTGATGTCCGCGCATTCAGGGTCGAGCATGGCGTTGTGGTCGGCAAAGGGGACTTTTTCGAGGATGCTCTTGGTGCAGTCCTTGTCGAAGGCCGCCCAGCCGCCGTCCTTGCATTGGAAGGTGAGCATCCACTGGAGGCCGCGCTGGTAGCATTCGTCGCGGCGGCGGGGGTTGTCGGTGGGGACGCGGCGGAGGGCCATGAGGACCATGGCGGTGTCGTCCACGTCGGGGTTCCACTTGTTTTCGTATTCGAAGACCCAGCCGCTGGGTTCGACGTTGACGGGGTTTTTGTGCCACCAGTCGCCGCGGAAACGGATTTCCTTGGAGATGAGCCAGTCGGCGGCGCGCTTCATGGCGGGGTGTTCGGCGGGGACGCCGGATTCGTGCATGCAGATGGTGACGATGGCGGTGTCCCAGACGGGGGAGAAGCAGGGCTCGATGCGGACGTTGTCGTGGGTCTCGTGCTCGAGGCGCTTGAGTTCGCGCTGGGCGCGGAGGACTTGGGGATGGTTGTCGGGGTAGCCGAGGGCCTTGAGGGCGATCAGGGCGTTGAGCATCGCGGGGAAGATGGCGGCGAGACCGTCGGTGCCCTCGAAGCGTTCGAGCATCCAATCCTCGCAGCGGCGGAGGGCGCGGGCGCGGAAGGGGTGGAGGCCGCGGCGGTTGACCCATTCGGCGAGTTTGTGAAGTTTGTCGAGCCAGAGAAAGGCGTTGCGGAGGCCGAAGTCAAAGTAGCGGGGGCGGAGGGTCTCGTTGAGTTCCCATTTCCCGTTCGGGTAGAGTTCGTCGAGGTTGACGCCGTTTTTGAGGGGCCGGGTGGGGCGGAAGTGGTTGATGATGGCCAGGGGGACGAGCATGGCGCGGGACCAGTTGCTCATTTCCCAGAAGTTGACGTGGAACCATTTGCCGATGAGGAGGACTTCGCAGGGAATGGTGGGGACGTGGTTCCATTCGACCAGGCCGAGGAGGGCGAGGTAGAGCTTGGAGAAGGTGTTCATGCGGGGGACGCCGCCGAGGTTGCGGGCCATTTCGCGGGCGCGAAGCATGCGGGGATCGGTGGTGGGGACGCCGGCGAGTTTGAGGGCGAGGTAAGCCTTGATGGTGGCGTTGACCTCGGCGGGGCCGCCGTAATAGATGTTCCAGCCGCCGTCCTCGAGCTGGCGTTCGAAGATGTGCTTGATGGCCTTGGCTTCCCACTGGCGGTCCACGTCGCCGGCCCAATGGTGGTAGGCGAGGGTGTCGGAAACGAGGGTGGAATCGACAAGGAGTTCGCCGACCCAGTAGCCCTCGGGCTTTTGCTCGCGGAGGAGAAAGTTTTGCGACCGGCTGATGCTGGCATGCAGGTCGGCCTCCGTGGTGGGGAGGATTTTGGTCGGGGCCGGGGCGGAGTGGTTGTCGGCGGGGGATGAACTTGTGTGCATCGGGATTACTTTTGGGGCGGGGGTTGGGGGGTTTAAAGGTTTATTAGCGGGGGTTGAGTGCGGGGAAATGTGCTATGTATTACCGACCGGCAGGTCGGGGGATGGAGGGGAGTATTCAACGGGCAAAGTAGTAACGGGAATGATCGGGGTAAGGCAGTGGCGTTTGGGATTTCGGAGAAAACGGGGTCGGGCCAAGGAGAAGCGTGCCGGTTGACAGGGCTGCGGGGGGCGGGAGTTTTCGGGTCGGGGTGGCGGGCTCGACATCGGAATGTCGAGCTACGGGGGGTGTTCGGGGATGGTGGCGGGCGCGACATTGGAATGTCGAGCTGCGGGGATTGGTTTCGGGCGGGACGGGAGGCGGCGGGGTCCGTTAAGATTGTTTGCCGAACTCCGGTGGGGTGGGGTTTTGTGCCGGAGACTTGGAATGGGGTGCGGGACGTTTCGTTTTGGTTTTGGGAGCCTTCGGGGGCGCTCCTGGGGAAAACTTTGGCATCCCAGATAAGTTTGCCTCAGTTCCGGATGGATTAGTGGTCGTTCCGGATGACTTTCCGGTCGTTCCGGATGGATTGGAGGTCGTTCCGGATGGGTTTGTGGGCGTTCCAGATGAAACTGAACTCGTTCCGGAAGACTTTGTGGTCGTTCCGGATGACTTTTTGTTCATTCCCGACGCCGGGTGACGCGGAAGAAGTCTCGGGTGATCGACACAAAGTCATCGGAGACGGGGAAGAATTGATCGGAAACCGCCGCAAAGTCTCGGGTGGGACAGAAAAAGTCTCGGGTGAGACAGAAAGTTTGTCGGGTGAGACACAAAATGTCATCGGTGGCACAGAAGAAGTGTCCGGTGGCACACTCGGATTGACCGGAAGGCCGCACAAAGCGTCTTTGGGGCGGGGGATAGCGATTGGTTGACAGTGAGCGCGGGCGGGATGACCTCCTTTCCCAGCGGGAGAGGTTGGGCGAGGGAATGGGAGGGGAGGTGGATTGGGCGGGATGAGCGCCGTGGCACGGTGGGGCCGTTCTCCCTCACCCCGGCCCTCCCCCGCTGGGGGAGGGAGGTGGCGCGGTGGGGAC
>CAZUUP010000292.1:0-7514 GCA_964623105.1 uncultured Akkermansia sp. | reverse complement strand
CGCCCCGTCCCCCCGCGCGCCCCCGCGCGAATTTCGAGCTTTGAGCTTTGCGCTTTGAACTTTGAGCTTCCCCCTCAGCCACCTATGTTCTCCCCGCGTGAACGAACCCGCACCATCCCTGCGCCCCGTAGATTTTGATTATTCCCTTCCCCCCGAACTCATCGCCCAGCAACCCACCGCCGATCGCGCCGCCTCGCGCCTCCTCGTGCTCAACCGCGCCACGGAGCAATGGCAGCACCGACAGTTCCCCGATCTGCTCCAGCACATCGCCCCCGGCGACGCTCTAATCTTCAACAATTCCCGCGTCATTCCTGCGCGCCTCCGCGGCCACAAAAAAGACACCGGCGGACAAATCGAGCTGCTCCTCACCGAAGAAGTCGCCACCAACAACTGGTGGGCGCTCCTCCGCCCCGGCAAACGCGTCCGCCCCGGCACCACGATCCAACTCACCGACCACCAAGGACACACCTCCCCCTTCACCGCCGTCGTGCGCGAAAAAAATCCCGACGGCCACTGCCGCCTCGAATTCTCCGGCCCGGAAAACCTCGCCGCCGCCCTTGACGCACTTGGCGAAACCCCGCTGCCACCCTACATCCATCGCCCGCCTCACCACGCCTCCGCCACCGACCGCGAACGCTACCAAACCATCTACGCGCAAACCCCCGGCTCGGTCGCCGCCCCGACCGCCGGACTTCACTTCACGCCCGGCATCCTCGCGCAAATCCAGGCCGCCGGCGCACACATTGCCTTCGTGACCCTCCACGTCGGCCTCGGCACGTTCGCGCCCATGAAGGCCGTCACCCTCGCCCAACACCAGATGCACGAAGAACGCTACGAACTCCCCCCCGACACCGCCGCCCTCATCACCCGCACCCGCGCCGCCGGACGACGCGTCTTCGCCATCGGCACCACCACCGCACGCGTCCTCGAGAGCGTCGCCACGCAACACCACGGCGCGCTCGTTCCCGGCCACGGCCGCACCCGCCTTTTCCTCCATCCCCCTGCCCGCTTCCAAGCCGTGGACGCGCTCTTCACCAACTTCCACCTCCCCCAATCCACCCTCCTCATGCTTGTCTCCGCCTTCGCCACCCCCGGCCAGACGCACGGACGCCAGCTCGTCCTCGCTGCCTATGCCGACGCCATCCGCCAGCGCTACCGCTTTTTCAGCTACGGTGACGCCATGCTCCTGCTCTGAACCCGAACGCCGGAGTTGGCCGCAAAGAACAAACCAATGCCGCAAAAATCATCGGTCTTTTCCGGGCCTGAACTGGAACTGTTTCGCGCCGTCCGGCCAGCCGCGCAAAGGCTTCTCTTTGCGTTTCTTGCGGCGATTCCATTTCGGAGTTCAGGTTGAACCAAAACCAGAGAATCCCAT
Organism: uncultured Akkermansia sp.; assembly: GCA_964623105.1. Lineage (GTDB taxonomy): Bacteria > Verrucomicrobiota > Verrucomicrobiia > Limisphaerales > BJHT01 > BJHT01. The sequence goes on along the minus strand of CAZUUP010000292.1, from coordinate 6,139 downwards.
CCCCGCCACCGCACCACCTCGCCCATCCCGATCACCCCGCTCCAACCCTGTGACCGCATCGTAACCCCATGAAACCCCGCATCTCCGCCTTCCCGAAATGCTATCTCGAAACCATCGCCGGCGCGCGCACCATGTCCGTGTTCGACTGGATCGCCATGGCCAAATCCCTTCCGGCCGACGGTCTGGAAATGTACGAGGGCTTCTTCACCAGCCTCGACGACGCCTACATTGACACCGTCGGAGAGGCGATCCAGTCCGCCGGCTTCGCCATGCCCATGCTTTGCTGCTCCCCCGACTTCACCCAACCCGACCGCGCCGACCGCCAGCGCGCCGTCGAGCACGAGGCGGAAATGATCCGCGTCACCCGGCGACTCGGCGGCCCCCGCTCCGTCTGCCGCGTCCTCAGCGGCCAACGCCGGCCCGAAGTCCCCATCGACGAAGGCCTCGCATGGGTGATCGACTGCCTCCAGCAACTACTCCCCGTCGCCCGCGAACACGATGTCATTCTCGGCCTCGAAAACCACTACAAGGACGGCTTCTGGAAATATCCCGAGTTCGCCCAAAAAAAGGACGTGTTCCTGAAAATCCTCGCCGCCATCCCGGACCGCACCCACTTCGGAGTCCAATACGACCCCTCCAACGCCATCGTCGCCGGCGACAACCCGCTCGACTGGCTCGTCGCCGTCCAAGACCGCGTCGTCAGCATGCACGCCAGCGACCGCTCGCTCAGCGAAGGCGCCACCCTCGATGAACTCCGCCAGAGTGACGGCACCCTCGGCTACTCCCCCAAGCTCAAACACGGCGTCGTCGGCCGCGGCCTCAACGACTATCCCGCCATCTTCACCCTGCTCGCAAAAAACCATTACCAAGGCTGGATCAGCATCGAAGACGGCATGAACGGCATGGACGAAATGGCGGAATCCCTCGCCTTCCTCCACCGCATGGTGGACCGCTTCTTCAAATAACCGCCCGCCACCAAATCGCTCGGCTGAGACGAACTCTGCCCCCGACGCCGTCGATTTCCCGAGACGGACAGCCCCGTCGGTGACCCGGCACCCTCCCCGGCCTCGGCAGCAAACCAAAAACTTCTTGGTCACCCAATTTGAGCGGCTATCGTGCTTCAAATGAACCCCCGGCGCGCCAATCCGCCGCAATCCCCGCCCCATCGCTGCTTGTGCAAGCCCGCATCCGGGGCATCAGCGACCCTGCCACCACACCACGAGCGAAATTGCTCCCGCCTCCGCCCGCCAAACCGGTGGACGCGGGCCATTTTTTTGACCGTTGCAATGCTTGCTGCCAGCTTCCCCGTCCGCGCCGCGACCGTCCCCGAAACCCCCGCCCGTCCCGCTCTGCCCGCCGACCCCACCCAACAACTCTTCCGCGAGCACTGCCAGAAATGCCACTCGGGGACCAAGCCCAAGGGCGACTTCCAACTCGACACCCTCACCCACGATTTCGCCGACCGCAAAAATCGCGGGCAATGGCTGGCCGTCCTCGAACAACTCAAGTCCGGCGAAATGCCACCCAAAGATAAACCGCGCCCGCCCGCCGCAGAAGTTCAGTCCGCGGTGAAATGGATCAGCGAACGGGCCGAAACGGCTGAACTCGCCCACCGCGCCACCACAGGCCGCGTGGTCATGCGCCGGCTCAACCGCGCCGAGTATGCGAATACCGTCCGCGATCTCCTCGGCGTGGAAGTGGACTTGGCCGATCTGCTGCCGCCGGACACGTCCACCAGCGGCTTCGACAACAGCGCCGAGTTGCTGCACACGTCCTCGTATTTGCTCCGCAGCTATCTCGACGCCGCGGACCGCGTGTTGAACGAGGCCATCGCCAACAAGCCGCAGCCCTGGCTGCTCAAGAAGCGCTTCGACATCCGCGAGGAAAGGTCCGTCAAGCCCACCGGCAGCGTGTATCGCCACGTGGACGACGGCGTGGCCATCTTTGCCGCGTGGGAGTCGGCGAACATCCGCGTCACGATGTGGAACTTCCGCAGCCATGTGCGCGGCAAGTATCGCTTCCGCATCTCGGGCTACGGGTTTCAGAGCGAGGGCAAGCCGGTCAACTTCCGTGTCACCGCCGGCACGCTCAAGGAAGTCACCGAGGAACGGCTCATTGATTACTTCGCGGTGCCGGCAGACAAGCCGACGGTCATCGAGTTCACCGAGCAACTCGAACCGGAGAACCGCATCCGCATCATCGCCGAGGGCCTGCCCGCGCTGCCGCCCGCCGTCGAGAAAATCGGCGCGGACAAATACAAAGGCCCGGGTCTCGTGATTCAGTGGGTGGACATCGAGGGGCCGCTGATGGAGTCGTGGCCGCCGCCGAGTCACAAGGCCATCTTCGGTGACCTGCCACTGAAGCGCATCGCGCCGGAGCGCTTCGAGGTTCAATCCACGCAGCCGCTCGCAGACGCCGAGCGCATCCTCCGCGACTTCGCACGCCGGGCGTTCCGTCGTCCGGTGACAGCGACGGACATCAAGCCGTTCTTCGCGCGCGTGAAGTCGCGGCTCGAGCAGAATTATTCCTTCGAAGAAGCAATGCGCGTCGGGCTGCGCGGCATTCTCGTCTCGCCGGATTTTCTGTTTCTGCGCGAGAAGCCCAGCGGCGCAGGCGCGCCCGCCACGACGAAGCTCGACGACTTCGCCTTGGCCAGCCGGCTCTCTTACTTCCTGTGGAGTTCGATGCCCGACGAAGAGTTGTTTCGACTCGCTGAGGCCGGTGCGCTGACGGGCAAGGGAAAGGACGGAGCGACAGAGAGACAGAGAGACGAAGAGAAAAGCCCCGTCCCCCCGTCTCGCTCTCCCGCCTTCTCTCCGTCCCTGAAACTCCGCGAGCAAGTTGAGCGGATGCTCCGCGACCCGAAGGCGCGTGCCTTCACTGAGAACTTCACCGGCCAGTGGTTGAGCCTCCGCGCCATCGACGCCACGATGCCCGACCGCACGCTCTACCCCGAGTATGACGACATCCTCAAGACCGCAAGCCTCAAGGAGACGAAGCTGTTCTTCGACGAAGTGCTGAAGAACGACCTGAGCGTGGCGAACTTCGTCGCGTCCGACTTCACCTTCGTCAACGCGCGCCTCGCAAGGCACTACGGCATTCCAGGCATCGAGGGCACGGAGATGCGCAAGGTCACGTTGCCGCCGGGGAGCCATCGCGGCGGCGTGCTCACGATGGCCAGCGTGCTGAAAGTCACCGCCAACGGCACGACCACCTCGCCCATCATCCGCGGCGCGTGGGTGCTGGAACGCATCCTCGGCACACCGCCGCCCAAGCCGCCCGCCGATGTCGAGGCCATCGAGCCGGACATTCGCGGAGCCACGACCATCCGCGAGCAACTCGCGAAACATCGCAACGTCGAGTCATGTGCGAGTTGCCACCGCAACATTGACCCGCCCGGATTTGCCTTGGAGAGCTTCGACGTCATCGGCGGCTGGCGTGAAAATTACCGCGCGCTCACCAACGGCGGGCAGAAGGACAGCCAAGGCCGACGCGTGCGCCCCGGCCCCGCCGTGAACCCGAGCGACGCGCTGCCCGACGGCCGGCGCTTCCGCGACATTGACGAATACAAGCAGCTCCTGCTCGACGACAAAGACCAACTCGCCCGCTGCCTGACCGAAAAGCTGCTCGCCTACTCCACCGGCGCGGCCCCAACGAAGCCCGACAAGGCGGAGGTCGAGGCCATTGTTCGCAAACTTCGCGAGCGGAACTACGGCTTCAAGTCCCTCATTCACGAAATCGTCCGCAGCCAGCCGTTCCAAACCAAATGAGCACGAACCCCGCCTTGCCCATGCTGCTTCCGGCGACTACCATTCAGCCATGAAACTCCTGCTGGAGAACCTGCCGCCCTCGCTGGCCGGACAGCGCGAGACCCTCGCCCGCTGCATCGAGAAGATGAACGAGGCGATGCCATTGGAGCGGGTAATTCTCTTCGGCTCGCACGCCCGTGGCGAGGCCCGTCCGGACAGCGACGTGGATTTGTGCCTCGTGACGGACGGCGCAGAATACCAACTCAAGGCCGCCGCCCAATGTCGTTCCAAGCTGTGGGACATCTGGCCGCGCCCGCCGCTCACCCTCGTTCCCATCACCCCGGCGCGGCTGGAGGAGAAGAAGTCCGGCGGCGATTTTTTCTTCGCCACGGTGCTCAAGGAAGGAGTGCTCCTTGCCACGCAAAACTAACCCCAACGCCCCGGCGGACTGGCTGTTGATTTCCGCCTCCGATGTCGCAGGGTTGAAGCACCTCGCCGAGGCGGAGATCAGCCACGCCATGTGCCGGAGCAAGCTGGCCGAAGTGCTGGAGAAAATTCTGAAGGCGGAATTGCTCCGGCTGGGCTGGCCGTTGCTCAAGACCCACGACGTCCAGCATCTCGCGAGCGAATTGGACGCGCGGGGTTCCGACCTGAGCAGGATTTACCGGCCGCTGGCGCAGGAACTGGCGGAAGTCTACTTCACCGACCGCTACCCCGGCTTCGACCTCGAAGACCCGGACTGGCCGGACTTCCGCGCCAAACTGGCCGAAGTCGAGAAACTGCTAGCTGCGGTCCAAGCCCGACTGCCGCAGCCCAAGAGCTGATAAGCGCAGAACTACGGCTTCAAGTCCCTCATTCAAGAAGTCGTGCAGAGCCCGGTGTTCCAGAGCAAGTAAAGGCGACGCACCGCTCAGTTGGCCGTCCGGTCGGGACGCCGGTGACATGCCCGGATGCCCCGGATTTGCGACGCAGGTTAATTTCGGGATGTGCCCAAGGGGAAAGGGGGCGCGTGGACCAGCGCGCGACCGGAGCGCTTACCCCATCCGCTCAGGCCACCGGCGGTGACTTCAATCTTCCCGCTCGCCGCTCGCATTCGAGGAATTCCGACGGCGGCATCAAAGGTAGTCCATAGAAATGGTTGCCGAGGAATCCGCCAAAATCATCCCGGTCCAAGGTCAGCAAGGCCTGCGATGTTGCGAGCGCCGTCAACAAGACTGGACGGTCCTTGCACACGGGGAAGACGACCACCCGGTTGATGCTCACCACGTCATCCACCAGCAGGAGCTGCGGACGGAAACGCAACCACTCATGGGTTGCTGCGGGAGGAAACTTGCGAAGATTTCGGACGACCTCCGTGACCACCCACGGGCTGGCCATCAGTTTCCAACCGTTTTCGGGTGCGTAACCGAACAGCGCGCGTGAAGACCCTTGGGCCGAACCGCAGGCGGCCAGCAACACGCTGGTGTCCAGGAAAAGCTTCATGCCCCCGCAAGGAAGCGCTGGTGACCGGCCTCATCCTCGGCAATCCACCGGTCCAACTGCTCGCGCGGGAGGTCGCGCGGCGGCGGCAGCGCCCCGCCCGCCGCGTGCAATCGCGTGGCAAGAAACAGGAGCAACTCCTGCTGCTGCTCGGCCGGCAGGGCTTCGGCGGCAGTCTCAATCTCGGCAAGCGTGCTCATGGACGGAGACTAGCCGCGTTGGGCCAGCCCGACAAGCGGCGACTGCGTGGGCCTGTAGAATCGCGGCGTGGCGCGGAGGATGGCTGCTTAACGCCAAACAACCGCTCCGAGACATCGTGCAGCGGCTGAATGACGCCCTTCCGCGAGTGGGTGGCATCGCTCCGTGACAGCGTGGTGCGGATGAAGGTGGCTTTAGCCTCGCGCTGTGAATGAGCGACGCGCGAAAACGAAACTACGGCTAGATGCGGAGTGCGGACATCGCACGACACGGTGAACTATTTCTCTCCAAGGCCATGAACTGACGGTTTTTTTGCGGCATGCAAGCGTTGAGTGTCAATGTTCTTGTTCGCCAGTTTTCAGGAAGCTGGTTTGCTCGGCTGCCAACGCCGGGAGATTCAGAGCAAGAACCAGCGGACGCAGCGAAAATCCTTCGTGCCTTTGTGCGCTCCTGTGAGATAATTCGACCATGAAAACCGCCGGTGCCATGCCTGCTGACAATCTCGATTTCGCCTGGGATCGCCCGGAGTCGGCGGAGAGCTTGCGTGCGAAATTGGCAGTGCCGTCCTCGTCGGAATGGCTCCGCACCGCCGCCTGGCTGATGCGTGAGGCGCGCGTGGAACAGGTCTGGCAGTTCCTGTCGCTCCGCCAAGTGGCCAATCATTTCCCACGGATCGCACCCATGCTGGGCCGTCGTCGCCCGGTGTGGGAGCA
>CAZUUP010000291.1:0-7521 GCA_964623105.1 uncultured Akkermansia sp. | reverse complement strand
CTGGAGCGTGATCCGGTCGGGGCTGCGGCGGAGAGCGCCGACCGCGTCATCCGCGGCGGCGGCTGGTTCAACCACGCGCGGTACTGCCGCGCCGCCTCCCGCTACGCCTTCGCCCCGGGCTTCCGCTGGAACTACCAGGGTTTGCGCTTGTCCGCAGGTCAGGAGCTTCAAGGCCAGTCAGGCCAGTCCGGTGGAGCGGAGCGCCCGGCGGGAGTGGCGGAGGGACGAGGGACGAGGACCGGAGCCACGGACGCGGGGCGCGGAGCGGCGCGGAGCAAGCAGAGTAATTAGTAATTAGTGATTAGTAATTAGTTGGGGCGGGGCGAGGTGCGCATGAAGTTCAAATTTTTTTGGGTGCCGGCGGTGGACAGCGCGGCGGCGGAGGCGGAGTTGAACGCCTTCGTGGCGGGGCGTCGGGTCGTGGGGGTGGAGAAGGGTTTCAGCCCCAACGGGGCGGCAATATTTCAGCCCAGGGCAGAGCGCTGCGCCGCCCTGGGTTACGGCATCGAACACCCGTTCCGCCCTGAAGGGGCGCGCCATCGCAGCTCGGCGAGCGCAGGGGTGGGTCGCCCCTTCAGGGCTTTGCGGAGAATTGATGCGGAATCCCAGGGCGATGCCCTGGGCTGGAATGGGGTCGCCCCGTTGGGGCTGCGGACGTCTGCGGCGGATGCCGGGCGGCTGACCCGGTCTTCCAGATGCCGCTGCGGTGCAGTGGCAGTTCCCATGCCTCCGGGGACTGGTAGGGACGCCAGCAGGCGTCAGCCGAACGTCTCCGGGGGCAGTGGGGGGCGGGAGATTATTTTCAAGCTTGGCGCGCGTTTGTGGCGTCCGCACCAGGGCCTCCGGCTCCCTCGCCTTCGGTCGGAACGGTGGAGAGGGTTGGGGAGAGGAGGCGCTCCGCAAGGCTGGAACGATCGCAAAGGTCAGGCACCCCTCTCCCCGGCCCTCTCCCCGTTCGTGCCTCACGGGGCGAGGGAGACGGACGCGCTTCTCGTTACAGCGTTCTGGGCACGAACTTTCGCAACGATTGATAGGGTGGGCTGTCCTCAGCCTACCGTCGCCCCCCCGGACGCTCTGGATGGACGGCGGCGCGGTGAGGACACCGCGCCCTACCGGCTGCGGCTGGCGCTGCATACACGGCCGGGCTCCGGGGACGCACCCCCGGCGTGGAGGGGCGCATGAGTGATCTCTTGGTGGCCGAGCTGTCGGAGTTGTTTCCGCAGGTGCCGCCGGGCTGGGCGGAGGTGTTTGGCGAGGATGACGCGGGGATTTTCGCGGAGTTCGTGGTGAAGGACGTGGCGTTTCCCTTACGCTGGATGCCGGCGGGGCGGTTCGTGATGGGATCGCCGAAAAGTGAGGCGGGAAGATGGGAGGTTGAGGGGCCGCAGCATGAGGTGACGATCACGCGGGGGTTCTGGCTGGGCGAGACGCCGGTGACGCAGGCGCAGTGGGTGGCAGTGATGGAGAAGAACCCGAGTCGTTTCAAGGGGCCGCAGCGGCCCGTGGAACAGGTGTCGTGGCATGAGTGCATCGAGTTTGCGGGACGGCTGAACGCGGCCGTTCCGGGGCTGGGCGCGGCGCTGCCGACGGAGGCGCAGTGGGAGTATGCGTGCCGTGCGGGGACGCAGGGGGCGTTTCATGTGGAGGGATCGCTCTGCACGGCACCGGAAGGGAGTGATCCCGTGCTGGAGCGGCTGGGCTGGTACGGTCGGAACAGCGGTGGCGAAACGCATGAGGTGAAACAGAAGGAGCCGAACGCGTGGGGGTTGTACGACCTGCACGGGAATGTGTGGGAGTGGTGCCGGGATGGTTTCCGTAAATACGACGCAGCGCTGGAGCGTGATCCGGTCGGGGCTGCGGCGGAGAGCGCCGACCGCGTCATCCGCGGCGGCGGCTGGTTCAACCACGCGCGGTACTGCCGCGCCGCCTCCCGCTACGCCTTCGCCCCGGGCTTCCGCTGGAACTACCAGGGTTTGCGCTTGTCCGCAGGTCAGGAGCTTCAAGGCCAGTCAGGCCAGTCCGGTGGAGCGGAGCGCCCGGCGGGAGTGGCGGAGGGACGAGGGACGAGGACCGGAGCCACGGACGCGGGGCGCGGGGCGGCGCGGGGCGGCGCGGGCCGGAAAAGTGATTAGTAATTAGTAATTAGTGATTGGTCGGGAGGGGGCTGGCGGGGTGGTGCGGGGTCTCGATCAGGCGCAGGGTTTCGAGGAGGGTTTCCACCGCGCGCGCCTCGAACAGCGGCTAGCCGCACTGCCGGCAGACCCAAGCCCGGATGGCTTCGAGCGTGAGGTGGATGCAGCCGCGGTCGGCGTGGAGAGTAGCCGCCGTCCACCTCGTCCTCGCGCACTTCAAATATGATTTCGCTCATGGTGTTGTGTGGTCAGCCTGGGATGCACCGGGCGGCGATACCATGCTGAATTTCGCTCGGATCAAGGGCCGGATGCCTCTCAGTTTTTTGCAGCGGCGCGGCGCGGTCTTGGCCGTCCCGGAGGGACGACCGAGAATAGCCCAGCACTTGAGTGCTGGGTACGCGGCGCTTCCATCCGCAAGTCCCGCAGGGACGGGCGAGTCTGCGGCAAGCTGGGGCGGCCGTCCCTGCGGGACTTGGTGTTTCCCCCATCGCTGACCCAGCACTGAAGTGCTGGGCTATTTTCATGGGTCCCTGCGGGACCGCAGGAATTGGGCTGGGGGTTGCAAAAACCGAGATGCACCCTCGATGACCGGGCGGACGATGGCACTGCCGCCAGCGCGCCGGATGTGATCCGCAAGCTCCGGCGGCGCACTGGGGACAGGCGCGCCCTACCTACCTGCGGATTCCGGGAGCAGCGGCGCGAGCGGATTCATTGCTTCGGCGGTTCTTCGCGGAGGATGCAATCGGCTTCCTTTTCGCGGGGCACCGGAGAGACGACCCGCCAGCCCTCGGCTTGGAAACGCTGCAGGTCTTCCCGCATCTCCGCGAAGATTGCGTCCATATCGTAGTTGCACTCCCGGGCGTGTTCCGCACGAACCCGATAGATTTCACTGAGGATTTCGTTCTCTGGCATAACCTATGGTTTCATTAATTCAGCGGGGGTGCAAATGTCTGGACACGCCAATCCCATGGCGGCGCACGCCCGCTCGATGCGCGCCCGGATGTGGTGGTTATTGATATGTTTGCAGTTCCAAGTAAGCAGGAATTGCATCTCGTGCGCCGCGGCCAACGCCACATGCGTGGCATCGTCCGCCGCGACGGCCGGAATGACTTCATCCCGCAGCAATCGTTTCGCGAGTTCGGTGGCTTCCGGCAGGTCGCTCAACAGTGGGACGCCAGCCAGCCATGTCTCGCGAGCCGCTGCGTAGGCGGGATCGCCACGGCGCACTTCCTTGAGCACCGTGGTGGAGATATAGAGCGAAAAGGACTGCCGCTCGGTCTCCCACCATTGCTGGGTGGTTTCCTGGTCAGCCGCGAGACGCAAGTCGCGGCTCCGCCGGGCCACCAAGTAGCTGGGAATGGTGGTTTCGAGATAAAGCCGGGGTTTCATTTGGCTAACCGGTTTTCCTCGCAGTCACCGCGTTTACTCGCGGCGGGCCGCGCGGCGTGCAGGCGGTCGGCGGCGGATTGCCAGCGCGGCGGAGTTGGGGATGCGCCGAGGGTCATGGTGGCGGGGAAGCTGAGTTTACTGAGGGAAAAAGGCAAACCGGATTGTTGATAGGGCGCAGTCGGGAGTGGTCTCCGCACCGCTGACGTCCTCGCCGCACTCCGGGTACCGTACGCCGTTGGCATGGCGTTTTCATCATGGGGCGAGGATTTGATTCAGTCCCGTGATTGCCAGTTCTACTTCCTCGGGCTTGGCCTGTCCGATTTTCCGGCCCAATCGTTCGAGTGAGAGCGTGCGAATCTGGCTGATTTTCACCCAGAATTTCTTGGGCAGGTTCGCGGCGTCGAGTTCCAGCGTGAGAGGGAATCCCGCGCGTTGCGGCTGGCTGGTCAGCGCCACCGCGATCACTGTGCCGGAGCGCTGGTTGAAAATATCATTGCTCAAGACAAGCACCGGGCGTTGGCCGGACTGCTCGTGTCCCTGGGTCGGGTCGAGGTCGGCCCAATAGATGTCGCCTCTCAATATTTGGGCCATGCGGAAGCCTCGGTGGCGAGGCCTTCGTCAGCCATCGCCTGCTCGGATTTGGGATCGAGCTTGGCGCACTCACGCGCGAGCGCGCTTCTGTCCATGCGGCTGATCTTTTCGGACACGGCTTCCTGAACAACCTGGCTGCGACTGCGGAAGGACCGGGTTTTGACCAGTCTATCCAATCGCTGCAAGAGGGTTTCATCCATGGTGATGGCAACTTTGGTGGCGCTCATAGTCCATTAATAGCTTCGCGATTTGCTGCTGTCCATCGCCGCCTGCTGGAGTGGAAGCCGACCATGGAGCCGGGGGCCAGATTGTCTTCAAGCAGGCGGTCAAGGACGTATTCGTCCTCGGCGGCCTTGGCCAGCAGACGGCGGGCTTCATCGGAGGCCGCCATAGAGCCAAGTCCCTTCCCGCAGGGCGGAGTGATAGAGAGTGCCGGGCACCGCAGCCCGCTGGCGAAATTGAGCTGCGTCCACGACCAGCACATCGGCCAGCGTGCGAAGCGGGCGAATCTCATCCACCAGCTCAACCATCTCCCGCCGCCGCGAGCCGGGCGGCGAGGGGAGCACAACAAGGAAATCAATGTCGCTGTCCGGCCGTGCATCACCGCGCGCTTGGGAGCCGAAGAGAAGGATGGCCGCCTTGGGACGGGCAGCATGCAATCGCGCGGCGGCGGCTTGCCATGCCGGCGGGGTCGAAGGGGTGCCGGGAATCATACTGGTTGGCAAACTGATTTCACTGCAGAGAAAAAGCAAATCGGATCTTCATGGAACGTCGCCGTGTGCACGGGCAAGCGCAGAAGAGCTACTCAATTTCAGCCATCGGCTCGAACGTTGGCTTCCCACGTCACGGGGATCCGGCGGGAGCGCGGCATTTTTGCCGCAGGAGCGTGGCAGGCGGACGTCTCTGCGGCTTGAAGAGGCTGTGTGAAAAACATGCCCCTGGCAAAAACCATTGCTGTTGGCCCGTGCGTGCCTTCAACCGGCGCGGTGAGGACACCGCGCCGTACCACTTCCTCCGGCGGAGGGAGAAAAGAGATGGACCGGAACGCTCGCTGTCGGAACGACGACACTGCGGCGTGAACGCCGCGCGCCGGGCTTTGGCTATCCGGTCCTTTTCGCGGTCACGGCGCTTCCTCCCGCAACGTGCAGGCGGTGTCCATCTCGCGGGGCGCGGGGGAGACGAAGGTCACACCTCGGGCCGCCGCCTCCCGCTCGCGGGCACGGACATAATCGAACAGTCGCATCAAGTCGTAACCGGCCTCGTGCGCAAGGTCGTCGCGCGTCTGCCGGATTTCGGCGAGGATTGGATTGGTCTTCATGGCTCAAGATTCCAGCAAGTCGAACGGAGTGCAAATCGCGGGACAGGGCCAGCCCGCACGCATACAGAGGCGCTCAATCTGCCGGCTGATGGCGATGTTGTGGATGTGCGTGCAGTTCCAAGTCAGCAGAATGTCCATGCGATGCACGGCGGCGACCGCGATGTGCGAGGCGTCCACGGCGGCCTTGGCGGGAATCAAGCCGGTGCTGAGAATCTCGGCGGCGAGTTGGCTGGCGTCTTCTGTGGCTGCGAGGCGCGGCAAACCGTGCATCGCCGCCGTGCGGGCATTCGCCATTTCGATGTCCCCGCGCGCCGCTTCAAGGTCCACGAATTCAGAGACGAACAGGTCGTAACCGCCCCGGCGTTCTTCCCACCACTTCCGCGTTGCGGCCTGCTGGCCGTGCAAAATGGCGTCCCGGCTCTTCCGCGCCACGAGGTAGCTGGGGATGGTGGTTTCGAGGTAGAGCCGGGGATTCATTTGTCCGGACCACGATCACATCAAACCCGGTTCCTCCCTGGCGCGCTCGATGGCTCGGGCGTCCCTGATGTCCGCCACGGCTTCCAGCCGTTGACGGGCGAGGCGGCGGACGGTGGCGTTGTCGCCGGTCTTGAGTCCGATGGCCAGCGAACCAATGAGAGCCTCCGAGGCAAAGCGATTTTTGCGCGTCCGGGTTGGACACGCCGGGCCATGCTCCATGTCGGTCAGGCACTGGGCGATCCCGGCTTGCATGGTCTTCACCACCGCCGCCTTGCTGGTCCCCAAGCTGACACCCCCGGGCAGGCCGGGACTGGCCGGGACCCACGCGCCGTCCTCGTCGCGGGCGAAGGTGAGGGAAAGTTTCATGGTGTTGCGTGTAGCCGAAACTGGCGGCGGTCTCAAGCATTTACTCCGACGTTACAAGACTATCGCTGAAACGGCACCCTGGGCGGCGGGCAAGCGCAGAAGCTACCCAACTTCAGCGATTGTCAGTTCGAGCGTTGGCTTCTCAGGCGACGGGGCCGACGCTGGCGGCTAGGCGTTCTTCTGACGGGTCACGGCACTCACCCACGATTGGTTGGCGAGGTACCATTGCACGGTTTCGCGGATGCCGCGTTCGAAGGTGTAGGCGGGGGTCCAGCCGAGGTGTTCGCGGATTTTGGTGGCGTCGATGGCGTAGCGGCGGTCGTGGCCGGGGCGGTCTTTGACGAAGGTGATGAGGCGGCGGGAACCGCCGCCGGCGGTAGGGACGAGTTCGTCGAAGAGGTCGCAGATGAGTTCCACGATGCGGAGGTTGGGCCATTCGTTGTTGCCGCCAATGTTGTACACCTCGCCGAGCGTGCCGCGGGTGAGGACCTGCCAAAGGGCTTCGGCGTGGTCGCGGACGAAGAGCCAGTCGCGGACGTTGAGGCCGTCGCCATAGACGGGGATGGGGCGGCGGGCGAGGAGGTTTTGGATGATGACGGGGATGAGTTTCTCGGGGAATTGGTAGGGGCCGTAGTTGTTGGAGCAGTTGGTGATGACGACGGGGAGTCCGTAGGTGTGATGGTAGGCGCGGACGAGCATGTCGCTGGCGGCTTTGCTGGCGGAGTAGGGGGAGTTGGGGGCGTAGGGGGTGGTCTCGGTGAAGTGGCCGGTGGGTCCGAGGCTGCCGTACACTTCGTCGGTGGAGACGTGGTGGAAGCGGGGGGACGCAGTGGAAATGGCGGTGGTGGTGGCGTGGGCGGGCGCGGAATGCGCGGGCGTACTGATCCACTGGGTGCGGCAGGCTTCGAGGAGGTGGAAGGTGCCGACGATGTTGGTGTGGATGAAATCGCCGGGGCCGGTGATGGAGCGGTCCACATGGGATTCGGCGGCGAGGTGCAGGACGTGGGTGATGGCGTGGCGCTGGACGCAGGCGAGGACAGCGGGTTTGTCGCGGAGGTCGATCCGTTCGAAGGTGTATTTCGGGTGGCGGGCGACGGCGGTGAGGTTCTCGAGGTGGCCGGCGTAGGTGAGGCAGTCGAGGTTGACGAGGCGGGTGATCTCGGGGCGATCGATGACGTGGTGGATGACGTTGGAGCCGATGAAGCCGGCGCCGCCGGTGACGAGAAGATTCATGGGGAAAGGATGAGG
>CAZUUP010000290.1:0-7546 GCA_964623105.1 uncultured Akkermansia sp. | reverse complement strand
GATGGGGAGAGGGTGGCCGAAGGCCGGGTGAGGGGTTGGTGGGCGTTCTCATCGCCATGACATTGATGGAACCGCGCTAATGGTTTCACTGAGATCCGCAGAGGGGATCGCCCAATCGCCCAACCGGCAGCGGCAGGGATAGAGTCACTTCAAGGCCGGATGCCACGCGAACTCCCGATGGGCAACCGCCCCCAAACGCCTATGAACACGAGCAACAACGATGTCCGGGTTTATCTCGCCATTCCGGCGGCGGCGGAGCGGTCGCACATAGAGGACACCATGGTGCTTGATGGATTTGACGTGCGCACGTTCGCCAGCGCCGGAGCATTGTGGGAGGGCTTTCAGAAGAAACCCGTCCGGTTGGTCATCACCGAAAGCACGTTCGCCACCGGCCTTAGCGGCCTCGATCTGGCACGGCAGATACGCCTGCACTACCTGGAACCCCACGTCCATATCGTGATGCTCAGTGCGCTCGGCCGGCTCACGAACATCCAGGAAGGATTGGCCGCCGGGGTGGATGATTATCTCATCAAACCCCACCACCTGTTGCAACTTCGCACGCGCGTGTTGGTGGGGATCAAATGGCTCAACCAACTTGACTCGCTCGTCAACGTCGAGCCGGCCATGGTTTAACGAATGAAAACTGCAGGAGATAACGAAGGACAGTTATCGGCGGGCCGGCGGGTCGCCGCACTGTCGGAAGCACTCTTTGGGCGCGTGGCGGGCCACCGCGTCGCCCGTCAGGTCTCCCAATTGCTGGACGAGGTTCGGCCGCGTCTGCCCGGTCACGACGGGCCGCCCCGGCCGCTCACGCAGGACGACGTGCTGCTGATCACCTACGGAGACATGGTTCAGGCGGCGGGGCAAGCGCCGCTCCGCACGCTCGCGGAATTCTGCGAGGCCCGTCTGACCGGCGTCGTGAGCGGAATTCACATCCTGCCGCACTTTCCATTCACCTCGGACGATGGCTTTTCAGTCACCGATTATTTCGCGGTCAATCCGGAGCTGGGTGACTGGCCGGATGTGGCGCGGTTGGGGCAGTCGTTCGAGTTGATGTTCGACGCGGTGTTCAACCACATGTCCGCACAGAGCGAGTGGTTCAGGAAATTTCTCGAGGATACGCCCGGGTTCCGGGATTTTTTTGTCACCGTCATCGGTGATCCGGATCTCTCGCAGGTCGTGCGTCCGCGGGCGCTGCCGTTGCTGACGGAATTCCCGGCCATTGACGGCCCACGCAACGTGTGGACGACCTTCAGCGCGGACCAGGTGGATCTGAACTTCAAGAACCCGGAGGTGCTGCTCGCGACCCTGCGGGCGCTGCTGTTCTATGTCGAACAGGGCGCCCGGTTCATCCGGCTCGATGCCATCGCGTACCTGTGGAAGGAAATCGGCACCCCGTGCATCCACCTGCCGCAAACCCATGCCGTCATCCAGTTGTGGCGCGCGGTGCTGGACGACGTGGCGCCGGCGGTCCAATTGATCACCGAAACCAACGTGCCCCACACGGACAACATCTCGTATTTTGGCGACGGTACCAACGAGGCCCAACTGGTTTACAATTTCGCCCTGCCGCCCTTGGTGCTGCACGCCCTTCTGCGGGGTGACGCCGGGCATCTCACCCGGTGGGCCGTGACGCTCCAGGCGCCTTCGCACCAAACCACGTTCTTCAACTTTCTGGCGTCGCACGACGGCATCGGACTGAACCCGGCGCGCGGAATTTTGCCGGCGCCGGAAGTTGCACTGCTGGTCGAGCGGTGTCTGGCGCACGGCGGTTTCGTCAACTACAAGCACAACCCCGACGGGTCGCGGAGTCCGTATGAGATGAACATCGTCTATTTCGATGCGCTCAACGATCCGACCGCCGGCGATCCCCTGGCGACACAGGTCAACCGGTTCATGGTGGCGCAGGCGATCATGCTGGCGCTGCCCGGCGTGCCGGGGATTTATTTTCATTCCCTGTTCGGCTCGCGCAACGACCGCGAGGCGGCGCTGAGCAGCGGCATCAACCGCCGGATCAACCGGCAAAAACTGCGCCTGGCCGAATTGGAGGGGCAATTGGGCCAGCCACACTCGCTGCGATCCTGGGTGTTTGATCGTTTCCGTGCGCTGCTCGCGGCCCGCCGGAGTCATCCCGGCTTCGATCCGCACGCGGCCCACCGCGTGTTGGGTGGCGATGCCCGGGTCTTCGCGGTCTTGCGGATTGCCGCGCCCGAAGTGGGTTGGGTGTTATGCGTGCACAACGTCACTCGGGAAAGGGTGGTGCTCCGGTTTGCCACGATGGCAAGGGATTCCATCGGGGGATGGACAGAGATGCTGGGCCGGAGAACGCACGGTGTCGGGGCAGATGGGGTGATTTCAATCACCTTGGAACCCTACGAGGTCAACTGGCTGACCGCGCCGGGTCCGGAGCCGGCTGAGTTCATCGCGGAGACGTAAGCCCTGTCGAGGTCGGCGCCGCGCAGGAGACACCCCCGGTTCAGGTCAGGGCCGAGCGCAACTCGCGAAATCCACCGCCATCCCGCGATTTACCTTTGCGACCCGGTTTCAGGTGCCAGGTCTGCCAGCCTTGGGCCCGTGCCGGGGCGATGTCGTTGTCGAGGCGGTCGCCGACCATCAGCGTCTCGGCAGGGCGGATACCGCGCGCTTCGAGGCGCGCGGAGAGAATGCGAAACACATGCGGGTCGGGTTTGCTAAAGCCGTGCTTGTAGGACCAGAAGCACAGGTCCGGATCAAAAATGGAGAGGTTGAGATCCGCCCCTTGAAGGGCGGTGTCCAGCTCACGCAGGGTGTAGGCCTGCGAATTGGAAGCGATGCCCAGCGCGAGGCGGTGGTCGCTCAATTGGCAGAGGCACTCGGCCGCGTGCTGGGCCAGGCGCAGGGTCCGGCCGACGGCCATCTGGCGCAGGAGGAATTCACTGAACTGGTCGGGCGGCAGCTCCGCCAGTTGCGGCAGCACCTCGGTCACGACCAGGGGCCAGTTGATTTCCGGCCAGGGAATTCCCTGCGCGCGCGCCGCTGCGTGGTGGCCTGCGATGACGTGGGCGGAGCGCACGGAAAATTCCGTCCGGGTCAACGGCGGCCGGGTGCCGAGCATCTCGATGAACAACCGCCGCCAGTGCGCATCGGCATCGACCGGGGGTGCGCCGACCTCCAGCAGGGTGGCGTAAACATCGAAGATGACGGCCCTGACGGTCACGTTTTGGTGCTCCACAAAAGGGGGTGAAGGTTGTGTCTTGCCAGTTTGCATTGGATAAAGTCGGCCTGGACGGTTTGAGCGGAGAACGCGGGAAGCGAAGCGGACGGCTGCGCCGCAAGCCCGGAGAAAAAGCGGCCGGCATAGGCGGCCCCGCCGAGCCATTGCCGGGCGCTGCGCGGCCAGGGCGTCACGCGAAGCCGGGCTTCGGCGGCACGCCGGCGCCAGGTGGCGAGTTGGGGATTCAAAGGTGCGCAGTCATCCCACGATTTGGCCGTCGGGTGCGTCAGCACTTCGAGTTGCGCGCTCAAAGTCAGCCGGCTGAATGGGACCGGACCCGGGGACGCAGCCTCCAGAACTGGGGGCAGGGCGAGGAGTTCCCGGGCCCGCCCGGGCATGGAGGTGCGGACGGCGCGAAACAGGCGGGTCTGGCGGGCGTGCTCGGCATCCCAGTTGAACAGGTTCGGAGGGACCAGAATCTCGTCGTAGGACTGGGGAAAGCGAAAGCCGAAGCGGTCGAGATCGGGTGCGATATTGGGCAGGCGGCGGGCAATCAGCGGCCGTTGCGCGGCGGCGGCTTCAAGATAGGGCAGGCCAAATCCTTCCTGAATCGAGGTGAGCAGGACGGCCTCGCTGGCCGCGAGCAATTCCGAAACGCCGGGCTTTCCGGCTTCATTGCCGGCCAGGACCCCGAGTCGCAGGCGCCAGGCATGGGTGCGGGCCGCCTGATCCAGAGCGTCGAAGTACGGCTGTTCCTCGGCGGAACTCGCCGCACCGGTGACCACCAGCCAGGCCTCGGGCCGCAACCAGCGGGTGAGCAAAAGAGCTTCGGCGATGTTCTTCCGGCGGAGGCTGCGACAGGGCAAAAGCCATACGGGGGCGTCGTCTCGCCCAAGGGTGTTCCGCAGCCACCGGCGCGCAGTGAGAACGGTTGCGGCCGACGGCGGTGGCGCGGGTTCGGTCAAGTTTGGCAGCCAGAGCGCATGGTCGCCGAAATGCCGGGCGAGGACGGTCGCGTCGGCGTGGTTGATCGCTGCGTGAAAAATCCGCTTGTGCTGCGGAAAGACGGCGCGGGCGGCGGCGGCGAGAGTCCGGATGCCAAAGCGGCGCATCTCCGGCCAACGCGCCCAGCGGTTGTCAAACCACCAATCATGATGATGGGCGACCAGGGGGAGGTCGCGAGCCACGCAGGCGTCGGCCAGTTCCCGGGTGAGGATCAGGTTGCGACCGACCCCCAGATTGTGCGCCCAGACCAGGCAGTTTTCGGCGTTGGCGCCGGCCAGCAGGTGATCGAGGGCCCGGCGCAAACGGGCTGTGATGCTCTTGGGGGAGCCGTGTTGCTCGGAAAGATAATTGAATGACGGCTCGACGACGATCTCGACGGGGACTCCGGGCAGTTGTTGCGCGAAGTGATCGTGCCACCGGCGGTCGGCAGCCTGGCCGACTGCCAGCACCACGCGCGTCACCGGTTGGGGCGCGCCGGCGACGAACTGTGGAGCGGCCAGTTCGATGATGCGCCGGATTCCGCCGGGGCGAAGATGGTAATGAACGATGAACAGCTTCACGAGGCTTCCAGTGTCTCCCAAGACGGGCATGGGTCAATGATTTGGATGTGTGCCGGCTAAAGATTTGCGAAGCCACGCCTTGCGCCTGACGACCGGTGCCGGATAGACTTTGAGAGTTCGCAGGAAGGGTCCGGGGGCATTGTCTTCCGGAGGCAAACGGGATGGTCGGGCCGCCATTCCAAAAACTCTTGGCCCGCGGCGCGTTCCGTGCTGACTGATGAACGCAGGTCAACGGCGCAAGCAAACCTTCCACCTATATGCCTGACTTTTTTCAAACCGGCGCCGTCACCACCCTGCATCGCCTCGGCAGCCTCGACACGCCGCGGCTGGAGCACGACCTTGAAGAGTTCGCCGCCGAAACGCCCATCGCTCTCGTCCTGCCCTGTCATGTCCGCGAGTTGGGCACCGCCGCCCTGCGTGGGATCGTGCGCGAGCTGAGGGGCGTCCGCTATCTGAAGCAAATCGTGGTTGGCATTGACGGTGCCAACGCGCGTGACTGGCGCCGGGCGCGCAAGATTTTTTCCCAACTGCCGCAGCAGCCGACGTTGCTGTGGAACGACGGGCCCCGGATGCAATCGCTGCTCCGGCAACTGGAGCAGGCCGATTTGAGCGCCGGGGCCGGCGGCAAGGGGCGCAATGTGTGGCTCTGCTTTGGCTATGTGCTGGCCAGCGACCAGGCGAGCATGGTGGCCATGCACGACTGCGACATCCTCACCTACAATCGCGAACTGCTCGCCCGCCTGTGCTACCCCGTCGCCCATCCCGCGTTCGGCTTCGATTTCTGCAAGGGCTACTACGCCCGCGTCACCACGAAGCTCAACGGACGTGTGATGCGGCTGCTGGTAACGCCGCTGTTGCGGGCCCTGAAAAGCATCCTCGGCCCGCATCCGTTCCTCGTTTACCTCGACACCTTTCGCTATCCGCTGGCGGGCGAAGTTGCCATGGACATCGATCTGGTGCGCCGCAATCGCATCCCCTACGACTGGGGCCTGGAGGTGGGTATGCTGGCCGAGGTGTTCCGGAATTGCGCCCCGCGCTCCATCTGCCAGGCGGAGCTTTGCAACAACTACGATCACAAACATCAGGACCTCTCGGCGCGCGACCCCGACAAAGGATTGAACCGGATGGCGGTGGACATCATGCGATCCATCTTTCGCCGCATGGCCAGCGAAGGGATCAAGCTGGACCAGGGGTTGTTCGAGACCCTGCAATTTGCCTACACGCGGCAGGCCGAGGACACGCTGCGGGCCTACGGCGCGGACGCGGCCATGAACGGTCTGGCGTTTCCGCGCCACGAAGAGGAAACCGCCGTGGCCACGTTTGGCGCCAGCATCCGCGAAGCCGCCCGCCGGCATGTGGAAGACCCCCTGTTCTGGCCGTTGATCCCCAACTGGAACCGGGTGGAATCCGCGTTGCCCGAGTTTTTGGAGGCGATGAACAAGGCCGTCGCCGCGGACAATGACGCCGCGTAAGCCGGCCGGTGAGGCGCACCGCCGTCAGAGGCCCTCGCCGAAGAGATTCGCCATGCGGGCCGCGAGTTTGCGCCGCGCAACGGTGTGCGAGAAGTAGCGCAGGCCGAGCTTGTAGTTCGTGTCGGCCCACTCTTCGCGCAGAGGTTTGTTGCGCAGGATTTCGCGCGTTTGCTCGACCACCTGGTTGCTGATGAGCTGGGGGATTTCGATGGTCTGGAAGCCGAGCGGATCAATGTCGCGCGCGTAAACGGCATAGGCGTTCACGACCACCGGCTTGCGGAAATAGATGGCCTCCAAAAATGCGTTGCCGAAGCCCTCGTAGTGGCTGGGATAGGTCACCAGATCGCAGTGGGGATACAGGTCGAACAGGGTGTAAATCTTCTGCCCGGAGGCGTTCGTGCCGCGGCGGTCGCCGACCCGTTCGGCGATGAACCGGACATCAATGCCGGCGTCGGCGATGCGTTCCTTCAGGAGGTTCAGGTACTCATCTCCCTCGTCGCCGCCGGGGTGCGAGATGACCAGTTTCGCGCGCGGGTCTTTCAGCCGGCGGACCAGCTCGATGGCGTGCTCGATGCCTTTGCGGGCCACGACGCGGGTCGGTTGGAGGATGAAGAGATCGTCCTCAGTCAGGCCGATTTCCCGGCGTACGTCGGACGCGTAGGCGTCCACCGGTGGCGGCGGAGATTCGAACTCAATCACGTTGGGGATGATCACCGAGGACAACCCGAATCGCCGTGCCAGTTCCTTCTGTGCCATCGAGTTGATGACCACGTGCTCCATGTGCGGCAGCGCGGGCGGAAAGGCCGCGCTGAGGTAGTCGTTGATTGCGTTGAGCGTGAACCGTTCGCGTTCCCACGAAAAGTCGTGGTGATGCGCGATTGTCGGCAGGCCGGTCTCCGCGATCACTTCCGTCATCGCCAAACCCAGCGGCACATGCACGGGGATGGCGAGGATGTTCTGCGGAATGAGCACCTCGGGCTGGAATTTCTCGATGAACCGGTAGATCTCGTCTTTGAGCTGCTCCTTGAGGGCGTGGATTTCGTTGGTGACCGCCCGGCTCCGCGTGGTGACGCCGAACAGCTTTTGATGCAGCGGGGCCACGCTCGGATGACGGAAATAAGCGAGCGGTGCCTCGTGCGTGCTGTCAGGCGGCGTGTCAGCCAGCCCCGACATCCAATAGCATTGATGCCCCTGTTCGCGCAGGATGTGCGCCCACTTCTTGGCCTCCAGGGTCACCCCGTCGGTACCGTGAAAACGCGTGGCGATGAAACCGATCCTTCGTGGGGCGCCCGTGGTGAGAATGCACATGCTCATGG
>CAZUUP010000289.1:0-7570 GCA_964623105.1 uncultured Akkermansia sp. | reverse complement strand
CGAGCGGGCAAAGAAGCTGTTTGGCGCGGAGCATGCGAATGTGCAGCCGCATTCGGGGAGCGGCGCGAACATGGCGGTTTACTTCGCGTTCCTGAAGCCGGGGGACAAGATGCTGACGATGGACCTGAGCCATGGGGGGCATCTCACGCACGGGAACAAGGCAAATTTCTCGGGGAAGTTTTTCGAGATCGTGCACTACGGCGTGCGCAAGGAGGATGAGCGCATCGATTATGATCAACTGGCGGAGATGGCGCGGCAGCACCGTCCGAAGATGATCACGGTGGGAGCCAGCGCGTATCCGCGGGTGATCGATTTTGCGCGGATGGGGGTGATTGCCCGGGAGGTGGGGGCGCTGTTGCTGGCGGACATTGCGCATATTGCCGGACTGGTGGCGGCGGGGATACATCCAAGCCCGGTGGGGCATGCGGATTTTGTGACGACGACGACGCACAAGACGCTGCGGGGGCCGCGGGGCGGGTTGATCTTGTGTCCGGCGAAGTATGCCAAGGAGATTGATTCGCAGGTGTTCCCGGGCATCCAGGGCGGGCCGTTGATGCATGTGATTGCGGCCAAGGCCGTGTGCCTGCACGAGGCGTTGCAGCCGGAATTCAAGGCGTATCAGCAGCAGATTGTGCGGAATTGCGGTGCGCTGGCGGAGGGGATGCGGCGGAATGGTTTCCGGTTGGTGAGCGGCGGCACGGACAATCATCTGTGCCTGGTCGATGTTGGCGCGCGGGGTTTGACGGGGAAGGATTGCCAGATTGCGCTGGATGCGGCGGGGGTGACGGTGAACAAGAACACGATCCCGTTCGAAACGCGCTCGCCGTTTCAGGCCAGCGGCATCCGTCTGGGGACGCCGGCAGTGACGACGCGGGGGATGCGGGAACCGGAGATGGCGGCGATCGCGGACATGATCAGCGAGGTGCTGCTGGATATTAAAAACCTTGACGCTTCACGGGGGGTTCGTGAACGTGTCCGAGAACTGACGGCAAGATTCCCGCTGCCCTATCCGTGAGGTAGGGCGGGTCCCCTTGAAAACAATCTCCCGGTGAGCAACTTCAGCGGCGGTCACCTTGTGGTGTAGGTGAAACGCCCGCCAACAGCGGCCAACATTCGTCACGCTGGTCTGCAATTCGCCGCCCGTGTCATCATAACTAAGTTTTTGATTTATGCCCAAACCTTCCAATCGCAAAGGTCCCCGTTCCAAAGGCGCTCCGAAGCGTCCGTCGATCGCGGGGCTGCCGGTGGACGAAAACGATTTCATTCCGCCGCCTCCGCCGCCAACGCTGGCGCAGGTGGCAGCCGCTGCCACGAAGTCCGCCGCCGCGTCGGCGGGGGCGCCCGCGGCGGAGCCGGTGAAGCCGGCCAAGGCGGCATCCGCGGTGCCGGAGACGTCGGATGATCTGGAGCCGCCGAAGCATCCGGTGGATGCGGCGGAGGCGGAGGAGGAGCGGCCCAAGCCGGCGACCCCGGCGGCACCGCAGCCGCCTGGGGAGACGATCAACATCAGCCAGTTGCAGACGATGTCGATCAAGGAGCTCAACCAGCGTGCGAAGGAGATGGCGATCGAGAACTTCGGCACGATGAAGAAGCACGAGGTGATCTTCCAGATCCTCAAGAAGAATGCGGAGCGGAGCGGGGCGTTGTTTGCGGAGGGGGTGCTGGAAATCCTGCCGGAGGGCTTTGGATTCCTGCGGTCGCAGGCGTTCAATTACCTGCCGTGCCCGGAGGACGTGTATGTTTCGCCGTCGCAAATCCGGCGGTTTGATCTCCAGACCGGTGACATGATTGCGGGCCAGATCCGGCCGCCAAAGGAGAAGGAAAAGTTTTTCGCGCTGCTCAAGGTCGAGGCGGTGGACAAGGAGGACCCGGACAAGGCGAAGGACAAAACGCATTTCGAGAACCTGACGCCGTTGTTTCCGAACAAGCGGATCATCCTGGAAACGGTGCATGACGAGCTTTCGACGCGGGTGCTGGATCTGGTCTGTCCGATTGGCAAGGGGACGCGCGGGTTGATCGTGGCGCCGCCGCGCACGGGCAAGACGGTCATGTTGCAGAAGCTGGCCAACTCGATCATCAAGAACAATCCCGAGGTTTACCTGTTCATCCTCCTGATTGACGAGCGGCCGGAGGAGGTCACGGACATGGAGCGGTCGTGCCGTCCGGCGGAGGTCGTAAGCTCGACTTTTGACGAGCCACCGGAACGGCATGTGCAGGTGGCGGAAATGGTGATCGAGAAGGCCAAGCGCATGGTGGAGCACCGGAAGGACGTGGTGATCCTGCTGGACTCGATCACGCGTCTGGCGCGGGCGTACAACACCGTGCAGCCGCACTCGGGCAAGATTTTGTCGGGCGGCGTGGATGCCAATGCGTTGCACAAGCCGAAGCGGTTTTTCGGCGCGGCGCGCAACATCGAGGAAGGCGGGTCGCTGACGATCATGGCGACGGCGCTGGTGGACACGGGCAGCCGGATGGACGAGGTGATCTTCGAGGAGTTCAAGGGCACCGGCAACATGGAGGTACACCTGGATCGCGGATTGGTGGACCGGCGGATTTTCCCGTCGATCAATGTCGAGCGGTCGGGCACGCGCAAGGAGGAATTGCTCTACCATCCGCAGGAATATGCGCGGGTGGTGATGCTGCGCCGGGCGCTGACGGGTGTACCGCCGGTGGAGGCGATGGAGTTGTTGCTGGGCAAGCTCAAGAAAACCAAGTCGAACATCGAGTTCCTGCTGGCCATGAACACGGCGGGAGCGTGAGGCAGGGGCGGATGATTCGGAAAGTGTCGTGCGTTCGGCAGCGCGGTGAGGACACCGCGCCCTACCCGCTTGGGGCGGATGTGGGCGGTGGTCGGACGTTGTGTCGTGAACCGGAGGTGAATGATTTCCGCCTTTTGGCGTCGGCTGCCGTTGCACACTGAAGCGGGACCGGTTACAAGTCCCGCGCCTGATGACAGCCCACACACTAATTAAGCGCGGATTTCTTGTCGCCGGACTCGTTTTACCAGCATTGCTGACGGGCTGCGACCGCGGCGAGGTGCGCGTGTACACGGCGCCGAAGGATCGTCCGGCACCGGTGCTGCCGGGCGCAACGGGGACCGGGGGCCTGGCAGCGCGGCCGCGGCCCGAGGTGACGTGGACCCTGCCGGAGGGTTGGAAGGAGACGGCGCCGGGGCGGTTGAGCGTGGCGGCTTTCACGGTCGGTGGTGCGGGGGGCAAGGAGGCGCAGGTGACGATCACGCCGTTGCCGTCCTTGGCCGGGCGGGAGGCGGACATCGTGAACATGTGGCGGGAGCAAGTGGGGCTGAAGGCCGTTTCGCCAGAAGACGCGCTCAAGCAACTGGCGGCGGTGGAGGTGGCGGGGGAGGCCGGGAAGATGTTCGAGTTGGCGAACCGGCCGGAGGGATCGACGGGAACAGTGGCGGTGGTGACGGCGTTTGTACACCGGCCGGACGCGAGCTGGTTTTACCGGTTTTCGGGTGATGCGGAGGTGGTGACGGGGCAGAAAGCGGCGTTCGAGGGTTTTTTGAAGTCAGTGCGGTTAAAGGAAGTGGCGGCGGCGGCCGAGGCGGGACCGGAGGCGGGGGGGTTCAAGTGGCAGGTGCCCGCGGGTTGGAAGGCGCTGGCGGCGGGGCAGATGCAGGTGGCGAAGTTTGCGGTGCCGGAGCGTGGGCCGGCAAAGGCGGAAGTGTCGGTGAGCATCTTTCCGAGCGACACAGGGGGAATGTTGGGGAACGTAAACCGGTGGCGGCGGCAGATCGGGTTGGGGGACATCACGCAGGCGGAGCTGCCGACGGTGGCGGTGCCGCTTGACCCGAAGCTGTCCGGGGCCATGTTGGTGGATGTGACGAACGAAACGAAGCGGTTGGTGGGGGCGATTGTGCCGCGGGGCGGGCGGTGGTTTTTCTACAAGTTGATGGGGGACGCGGCGGCAGTGGGGCCGGAGCGGGATGCGTTTGCGGCGTTTGCGAAATCGGAGCCGTGAGGCCGGAGCGCGGGGCGGGAACTGGCGGTGGCTTGCTGACACATGACAGACAAGATTTGGAAAACAATAACGTCGCTGCGGTTGACGGTGACCCTGCTGGCGTTGGGGATCGTGCTGGTGTTCGTGGGCACGGTGGCGCAGGCGGACGAGGGGCTGTATGTGGCGCAGGCGCGGTATTTCAAACAGTGGTTTGTCTTTGGGATCACGCTGTTTGGCAAGCGGCTGCCGGTACCGTTGCCGGGCGGGTATTTGATCGGGTCGCTGCTGGTGCTGAACCTGGTGGCGGCCTACATCAAGCGGTTCAAGTTCAACTCCCGGACAATCGGGATACACCTGACGCACATCGGAATCATCCTGCTGCTGGTGGGGCAGTTGGTGACGGATCTGTTTTCGCGCGAGAGCCAGATGCGGTTTGTGGAGGGGCAGAGCCGTTCGTTCTCGGACAATCCGATGGAGTATGAGCTGGTGTTTTTGAGCGACGCGGACGGGCAGAATCAGAAGGTTGTGGCAATACCCGAGTCGCGGTTGGAGCGGGAAGGGGAGGTGCGGCATCCGGAGCTGCCGTTTGGGGTGCGGATCAAGTCGTTCTGGAAGAACTCGGAGCCGGCGTTCCGGGCACCGATGCAACAGAACGAACCGCAGCAGGCGACGCAGGGAATCAGCAAGAACTTTGATTTTCGAAAGTCGCCCCCGACGGCAAAGATGGAGGAGAAGAACGTGCCGACCGTGCTGGTGGAGTTGGTGGGGGAGGGTGGATCGCTGGGGACGTGGATGGCGTCGGGGTGGAACTCGGACGAGGTGATGTTGAACGCGCTGCGGCGGGGGTGGGAGCGGCAGTTTGGGGCGCAACTGGCGGGGAGGGTGCATGGTCAGTTCACGGAGCCGCAGACGGTGGAGGCGGGCGGCAGGAAGTACACAATCGTGCTGCGGCCGGAGCGTTATTATCACCCGTATTCGATCACGTTGCTGAAGACCACGCATGAGGTTTACCGGGGCACGGACATTCCCAAGAATTTCCAGAGCCGGGTGCGCATCGAGAATCCGGTGACGAAGGAGGATCGCGAGACGGACATCTACATGAACAACCCGCTGCGATATGGCGGGGTGACGTATTACCAGTATCAGATGGGCCGGGACGAGGTGGACGCGGCCCGGGGGAGCAGCACATTGCAGGTGGTGCGGAATCCGGGCTGGCTGACGCCGTATGCGGGGTGCGTGATCGTGGCGGCGGGTCTGGTGTTCCAGTTCATGCTGCATCTGGTCGGATTCATCAACAAGCGGAAGGCGGGGATGGGTAAGGTGGCGGCGTAAATCGAACCCGCGCATCGGTGGAACTGATCGTCAATCAATCATGGTTATGAAGAAGAATGCCCCGTGGATTCTGGTGGCGGTGATGGCGGCGTGGTTCTTGAGCACGCTGCGGGCACCGAAGGAGAAGGACTTTGCGTATGGCGACTTTGGGCGGTTGCCGCTGGTGTTCAACGGGCGGTTTCAGCCGGTGGACTCGCTGGCGCGCAATTCGTTGTTGCAGATCCGGGAGAAGCAGACGGTGAATCTGGAGCCGTGGAAGGAGTGGTATGAGAAGCCGCAGGTGTTGCCGGCGGTGAACTGGCTGGCGACGGTGATGATGCATCCGGAGAAGGCGGACGGATGGCCGGTGTTCCGGGTGGATCATCCGGAGTTGATCGGTTTGCTGAAGCTGCCGGGCAAGAGCAAGGAGGGGAAGCAGGACGGGAAGCATTACTCGTGGGACAACATCCAGCCGGCGTTGGAGACGATGGAGAAGGAGAGCAAACGCATCGGAAAGATCGATCAGGCGCACCGGACGCCGTTTGAGCAGGCGGTGATGAAGCTGCACACGCGGCTGATTTTGTACATGCGGCTGAAGAACACCGTGCAGCCGCAGGATGCGCGGGATTGGGCGCGGGAACTGGCGGAGTATGAGGCGCTGGTGGGGCCGGGGGTGGCGGCGGCGCGGGCGCAGCAGGCGGGCAAAGATTATGACAAGGCGGTCTTCGACCGGTTTCTGGGGATGGTGCAGCGGTTTGATGCGATGGCGCGGTTTGAGCCGCCGCTGGTGGTGCCGCCGCACCACGACGGGGGGGCGCGGGACGAATGGATGCGGATGGGCGAGGTGTTGATCGAGGCGGCGCGGGGCGAGACGCTGCCGCCGGCCACGAAGGCGCTGGCGGCGATGACGAGCGCGTTCCGGCAGGGGCGGGCGGCGGATTTCAACCAGGCGGTGCGGGGGTATCGCGAGTCGTTGCAGGGGAAATTTGCGCCGGAGCTGACCAAGGCGGCGCGCGAGCATTTCTTCAACCGGATGCAGCCGTTTTACAATTCGATGGTGATCTACGTGCTGGCGTTTCTGCTGGCGTGCTTCTCATGGTTCAACCTGTCTGATGGGTTGCGGCGTTCGGCGGCGGGGTTGATCGTGCTGGGTTTTGTGATTCACACGACGGGGTTGTTTTTCCGGATGTGGCTGGAGGGGCGTCCGCCAGTGACGAACCTGTATTCCTCGGCGATTTTCATCGGCTGGGGCGCGGTGGTGCTGGGGATGGTGCTGGAGCGGTTTTTCAAGGACGGCATCGGATCGGTGGTGGCGTCGGCGGTGGGTTTCATCTCGCTGATCATCGCGCATCACCTGTCGCAGACGGGGGACACGATGGAGATGATGCGGGCGGTGCTGGACACGAATTTCTGGCTGGCGACGCACGTGGTGGTGGTGACGCTGGGGTATGCCAGCACGTTTGTGGCAGGTTTCCTGGCGCTGATCTATATCCTGCGCGGGGTTTTTACGCGCACTTTGGATCAGGCGACGGGCAAATCGCTGGCGCGGATGGTTTATGGGATCATCTGTTTTGCGACGCTGTTCAGTTTCGTGGGGACGGTGCTGGGGGGCATCTGGGCGGATCAATCGTGGGGACGGTTTTGGGGCTGGGATCCGAAGGAGAACGGGGCGTTGATCATCGTGTTGTGGAATGTGTTGATCCTGCATTCGCGGATGGGGGGAATGATCCGGGAGCGTGGGTTGATGAACATGGCGATCGTGGGGAACATTGTGACGAGCTGGTCGTGGTTCGGGGTGAACATGCTGGGCATTGGTCTGCACAGCTACGGGTTCATGGATGCGGCGTTCTGGTGGTTGATCGCGTTTGTGACGAGCCAGTTGGTGGTCATGGGGCTGGGTTTGTTGCCGGAGCGGTATTGGGCGAGCTTCAGCGGACAGACCGCGGCGGGGAAGGTTCCGGCTGGCGGCGGGGAAAAGGCGGCATCGCTGGCGGGCAAGAAGCCGACGCCGGCGCGGGCGTGAGATGACTGGCAATGAACCGTCCTCGTAGCCGCCGAAGTGCGGAGGCGGAGCGGAGATCGTGCCGCGGCTGTTTGAAGTGCTGTGACCTGTCGCCGCTTCAGCGCAGGCGACTTGTCGCCGTCAAACTCCCCGGCGCGTTCCAGTTCGCGCGTCTGCCTGCGCTGGCGCGAGCCGTGAGGGATTCACTTCCATCCGGGCGATTCCTCCGGTCCGACGGCGACAAGTCGCCTGGGAAAAGCGGTGACAAGTCGCCGCACTCCAAAAGCTCCTCCC
>CAZUUP010000288.1:5176-7571 GCA_964623105.1 uncultured Akkermansia sp. | reverse complement strand
AAATCACGCCCCACAAGGCGCGCCGCTTTTCGGTTACTTATTCGTCACACACCCCAAGTGCCCTCACGTAGAATGATCAATGATCACAGGTCTCGACTATTGGTTTATCGAACCTTCCCACGAGGCTCAGAAGCCCCCGAAAAGCCACAAATTCAGGCACACAGTATCAGATTTGCCAAAACCGCTTTCGAGCCCCAGCTGGGAGTCTCCCCCATTTTCGGAGACAAGAATTTGTTCACGCCGGCACCCGCACCCAATACATCTCCTCCTTGATTGAGTATTGGGAAGCCCAGGGGTTTCGGTGGGCAACCCGGTTGTGCCAGTTGCCCGCTCGAAACGGAATCAGGTGAATTGCTGACGGCGAGTGCTTGGCCTCGGCGTCCCAAGACGCCTCCACACGCGGCGAATCGTTCGACCCCAGCTCACCGCAGCTCCGTCGGCAACGCCATCGGGGGATAAAAAAGGGCCACAAAACTGAACCCACGCAGCGCCATGCAGACCATCGCACACCGCATCAACGCGACGGCGCCTTGGTTTTCCTCAGCCGTTTGATCACCGCACGTTGCCAAGTTTGACGATGGCGACAGGGATGCCTGCCCGCTGTCCCTCGCGCCAGCATCATCGGCTGTGAAACACTGAAGCTTGGAGAAAATGGAATTCGCTCATCACGTACCGGATGGCGCTGCGGCGACCTGCGGCATCTCCATCTATGGCTGGGAAAGCGACGCCACCGCCCGCCGCCTCGCCGCAACCGCGTCCTGCTTCAGGAAGGGTTCCGTGAAAGACAGAGTTCAGCGGCGCACCTGATCGCTCTTTCGCCCCATACTCCCCGACGACGGACCGAATTCGTGCCGTTTAGGGTGCTGCGTGTGCCGAAGCGATTTCCGAGCAGACCCGAATTTGGACGGCTTCATGATTGGGAGATGCGGCGCGTGAGAGCGTCGTAGGTCGCGTATTTATACAGGTCGCCAAGCGTCGGGTAGTTGAAGCACGCCCGATCAAAAATCTCCGCGCTGGCACCGGCGAGCATGGCGATCAGGCCGAGGTGGACGATCTCGGTGGCGTGTTCGCCCACGATGTGGACGCCGAGCAACCGCATGTCTTCGTGGCGGAAGAGCAGCTTCAGGAAGCCCGTCTGGTCGCCAATGATCTGGCCGCGTGGGTTGTCCACATAGCGTGCGCGGCCGGCGATGTAGGCGACGCCCTTTTCACGCAGCGACTCCTCGGTCTCGCCGACCATGCTGGCCTCGGGAATGGTGTAGATGCCCGTGGGAAGCGGGGTCGCAAGCTCCGCCTTCCAGGGAAGCGCAAAGGCGATGCACATCGCGACGCGCGCCTGCTCGACGCTGGTGGCACCGAGCGCGGGCGCGCCGATGACATCGCCGGCGCCGAAGATGTGGGGCACCGTGGTGCGATACTGTCGGTTGACCAAGAGCAGGCCGCGCTTGCCGGGTTCGATGCCCGCCGCGGCGAGGTTGAGCGAGCCGGTGTTGCTGCTGCGGCCGGCGCACACGAGCACCCCGTCGCATTCCATTGTCGCGCCCGAGGCGAGTCTCAAAACGACCGGTCCGGAGGGCGGGGTTTCGCATAGGGTGACTTTCTCGTTCCAGTGAAAGTTGACGCCGGTTTCGGTCATCGCCGCGCTCAGGGCGCGAGATACCTCGGCGTCGAGAAAGGGAAGCAGCGTGTCGCGTCCGTCGATGAGATGCACCTCCACGCCGAGCGCCGCGAAGGTGCAGGCATATTCGCTGCCGATGACCCCGGCGCCGATCACCACGAGCTTCCGGGGCAGATCCTTAAGCATCAGAATCTCGTTGGAATCGTGGATGCGATCATCCTCGAAGGCGAACTCCGGCGGGCGCACCGGCGACGATCCGGTGGCGATGAGGATGACCTCGCCGCGCAGCAGCGTGTCCCCGGCGCGCACCGTGTGGGGATCGACGAAGGCGGCCTCGCCGTGGAAGCGATCCACGTGCTCATTGCTCAGCACCGCCGAGAGCCGCGCGCGCTCCTCCGCCGTCACGCGCCGCTCGTGATACATGAGGTCCGCGACCGTCGCCTCGCGGCGCAGCGAGAGATCGACCCCGAAGAGCCGGCGCGATCGCCAGCCCGAGAGCGCGAGCGCGGACTCGCGCAACGTCTTGCTCGGGATGGTGCCGGTGTTGATGCCGGCGCCGCCGAGTTCGGCCGCCAGCTCGATGAGAGCCACTTTTTTTCCGGCCGCAGCCGCGATGTTCGCGCCGCTCGTGCCGGCGGGCCCGCCGCCGATGACGACGAGATCGTAAGTTTTGGTTTCCATAAGAAGGAGGATGGAACGCTTCGTACACGAAGCTCGCGGGTCCGACGATAACAAACCTCTCGACGCAATCCCGCAATGCCATGCCAAAGCAGGAAT
>CAZUUP010000288.1:0-5076 GCA_964623105.1 uncultured Akkermansia sp. | reverse complement strand
CTCAAGCCCTCGATCTGCTCGGCCATCAACCGTGACAACGGCCAAAAGCCGTTGAGGGCGGAGGCGATCTCGAGATCGGTCGGTTCCTTCGAGCGTTCAAAGCCGTCTGCACGGTCTTGATGTCCACAACCGTCTTGGGGGGCTCGTCCTGCTCTCAGGCGGTGGGTCATGAAGCCGGCGATAGCCGGTTGGCGCTGGACGGCCGGAACGCGCGGTGCTGCTACGGTTTCGTTCCGTGTCCGCCAGCGGTCCGGGCGGGCAGGTTGGGAACGAGGGCGGGGTTGTAAACCGAACCTGCGGAGACCTGAATGACGGTCAGGCGCAGCTTGGTGGGGAAGAATTTTTCGGGATCGGAGCGTTTGTGGACGTGGCCGCTGCCGCCGCTGCTGTCTTTCATCACAAGGTCGATGCGTTTGATGCCTTCAGTCCAGACGATGGCGTCATTCTGCCAGAAGGATTTCATCGAGACGTCTTTTTCATAGACGCCCTTCTCACGGTAAACATCGGTGAGGGTGCAGCCGTAGCCGTTGCCCTGGCCGCGATGGGGGATGTAGCAGATGTTCCAGAGGGTGGGTTCTCCGCCGGGAGGTTTCTCGAGGATCTCGGTGCGGATGTGGATGGTACCGTTGCGGTAGTCAACGGGCGCGGTCCAGTTGGCGGGACGGCGAGGGTTCAGGACCGGTTCTTTGACGTAGTAATGTGACTTGCTGGGCTTCGAGTTGTCGGCGTCTTCCTTGGTGAAAGTGAACGTGACGTCGAACAGGACGAACTGCTCGGACAGCGCCGTTGCCGGAAGTCCGAAACTCGCGGCGAGGGTTACGGCCAGCGCGAGGCCAAGCGCATGGAGGCCGGACTGGAAGGGACGGGTGGCTGCGGATAAGTTGAGGCTGTGGGGCATGACGGAGTTCAGTGGATTTCGCCGCAGGCTGCGAGGGCTTTCACGGCCTGTGCGGTGGCGATGTAGGTGATGTAGTGGTAGTTGCCGCGGTAGAGGGAGTGCATCCACCAGCGACCGGAGACGCGTTGTTCCTGTTTCAACCAGGCGATGCCGCGCTGGATGCGCGGGTCGGTGGCGGGAATGCCGTTGTCGCGCAGGAGAATGATGGCGAAGGCGGTCATGTAGGGATCGCTGGCGGGGTTGGCGGCGTCGGGAAGGTTGGCGATCAACTGGAGAACGAACTTGCTCATGGGGGTGCGCCAGTTGTCGGTGGCGGACATGTCCCGCAGCGACCAACCGCCGTCGGGGTGTTGCTTTTGGGTGAGCAGGGCGAGGGAGGCGGCGCGTTCAGCCTGGGAGACGAGGTCGGGGAAAAGGGCGGAGAGCTGGAGACGCAGGATGGTTTCGTAGTCGTTGCGGGGCCGGGCGTCGCGAAGGAACGATTTCAGTCTGGCGACGCGGCGGAGGAGTTCGGCGTCCTGCAGGCTGGCAAGCCAGCCGGGCGCGGCGACGATGGCGCGGGCGGCCTGGAGGGAGAGTTCGAAGTCGGTCGTGATGTGGGGGATTTCGACCTCGCCGACGGCAACGAAGCCGCCGTGGCCGGACTGGCGCAAAAGCATGTCGCGCAGCGAGCGGGCGGTGTGGTCGGAGACTTTGCCGGTGATGTGTTTGTCCCATTCGGCGAGTCCGAGGGTACGCCAGATGGATTGGTTGGCGCCGGGGTAATACTTCACGCCGTCGCGCTCTTTTTCTTCGGAGGGTTTTTCGGGGATGGATTTGACGAAGTCGGCCAGCACTTCCGCGCTGGGCTTGCCGAGGAACCGGGTGAGGGCGGGGCGTTCGGCCAGATAGGGACCGGTGGTGTGGCAGTTGATGCAGGATTTTTCGCGTACCCAGGAGATCGCGCCGTCGTCGAGGTATTTGGCGGCGGCTTGGATGGTGTCCGCACCGAAGGCGGCGACCCTTGGTTCGTTGGCGTTGGGGATCGAGACTTCGATGCCGGCAGATTTGTACTGGAAGGCGGGCTTTTTGGGGTCAGCGGCGGAGGTGGCGTTTGCCAGCAGGAGGAGGGTGAGGAGAGAATGGAACGGGTGTTTCATGTGGTGGCGGGGTGGAACCGGTACGGAGTGAAGGCCGGACGCTGACCGGTCAGTAATGGGGGACGACGTCGGGAAGTTCCGTGCGGAAGGCATCTGGTAAGGGGTGCGAGGACGGAGAGCTGGGTCGCGACTTGGGCGGGAAGAATTGCACCGTACCGGACCGGCGGCAGAAGCCGACGGGCGGGCGCGGGAGGCTGCCGCGCATCTGGTTGTCGCCGCCCAACCCGGACCTTTGCAACGAATGATCTCCAATGCCCCATCTGTGGTCGTCTCGAATCTCCGGTCCCGGCGTTTATGCAATCCCCGAAAAGCTAAATCGGAGCTTGCGACGTTCCCTCCGCCAATAGGATTCACGTTCCGGGAAATCCACCGGCGCCGGATGGAATGGGCCGAACCGTCTCCGGTGGTTCGCATCCCCGATCCGTCTCCAAGACGGCGCGGCGGAACTTTCGCGTCTTCGCCAGAAACGGAGTCTGCACCTGCCGCAAATCCCTCACGCCTGAAATTCGCAGGGATCTCCGGGCCGTTCAGTGACAATCAGGGATGGGAAACCGGAACCACGCCCTTGGGTGCCAGGAAAACCGAGTCCAGCGCCGGATCCGCCACGGAATGCGGGGCAGTCCGTCGTCCTTGCCCCATCGCCCCCCACCGGTCCGTGTCCCCCTTGTCACTCGGTCTCGCGTACGACCACCCTCCGACCCGGTTCCACCCCCTCCCGCACCACGCGGACATTGGTGCCGCCAAACACCACTTCCACGCGGTAACTCGCCGCCCCCGACTTCCCCAGACCGAAATGCACCTCCAGCGGTGAACTGCGCCCATAACCCGCCCCTGACTGCACCTGCCGAAATCCGACCAGCTTATCCCCCGCAAAGACACTCACCTTCGCCCCGATGCCGTCCGGATTGCTCTTCGTGCCCACCGCCTTCACCCGCAACCACTGCTTGTCATTAGTCTCATTGCGATAGAGCACGACATTGGAATAAAAGTTCACCAGCAGCAGATCAAGGTCCCCGTCATGGTCAAAATCCACCGCCGGCACACAGACACAGTTGGCCTCATGCTTGATGCCCCACTCTGCTCCCTGCTCCGTCCAGATCTTCCCGTCGGGCCGCGTGTAGAGCGGATTTCCGCCCTTGCTCGTGGCCCACTTGTTACCACTCTCCGCATCCACGCCCACATAGAGATCAATCAGTCCGTCGTGATCCAAATCCTCCGCAATCATGTCATGTCCCAGCGTCTTCAAAGCCAGCACTGGTGCAGCCACCGGCGCGAACCGCCCGGCGCCATCATTCAAGTAGAGAATATTCGGCTCCACCGTATGCCCCTGCTTCAAAAGTTCCGGCTCAGTGTAGTTCGCACCCGACAGCCATGAGTCAGTGCTCACGAAGAGATCGAGCCTTCCCCGGTTGAGAGTATCCGCCAGCACACAACCCACACTCGACGCCTTCCGCCCAACGCCCGCTGTCTCCGTAATCTCCCGAAACCGGCCGCCGCCCAGGTTTTTGAACAGCGCACTTGCCTGCGACCGGTAGCAGGTGACAAACAAATCATCCCGTCCGTCCCCGTCCACATCCCCAAACGCCACCCCCAGACAGTGCCGCCCCGCCAGTTCGATACCCGAGCTGCGGGTGATGTCGGCAAACGTTCCATCCCTCTGATTGCGGAAGAGATAACACTGCCCCGTGGGACTGCTCACAAACAAATCCACCCACCCATCCCCATCCACATCCGACCACGCGCACGACCGCGCCGGAGTCTTCAGCAGCACCCCGGCCCTCTCACTCACCTCCGTAAAAGTCCCGTCTCCATTGCCTTTGAGCAGCCGGCTCGCCCCTTGCCGCAATGAAGTCAGGTAAACATCCAGCTTTCCGTCATGATCAAAGTCCGCCACCGCCGCCCCAGTCCCCTCCCCCGCAAAACTCTCCAGCCCGGAACCCCGCGTCACATCCTGAAACTTCATCCCACCCAGATTCCTGAAATACCGCACATGCGGCCTGCCAAACGTGGGAATGATAATATCCGGCAGCCCATCGCCGTTGAAATCCTCCACCGCCACCGCATGCGGATTAGTCCCACCCACCCCAGTATTGTCCGCAATGAACAGCCCCGACGCCGCCGTGACATCCGTAAACCGCGGCTTCTTACCAATCCCCGTCGCCGATGCGGCAAAGGTCGTGCCAACAGCCCCGTCAACCAACAGGGCAAGACAAATCCAGATGAATCGCATAGTCATATCTCAAAACAGAACTCCGACCTTCAACCGAGTACCCCAATCTCTCCTCTTCCCATTCCCCCGCCCCAAATCTCCCCGCCAAATCCCCCTGCGGCTTCCACTCCCCCAACTCTGTGTCCATCGCGTCTCTGTGGTCTCATTCCTCATGACGCCCTGCAAAGCTACCGCTTCTTCTCCAACAACGGCAGCGTCTTCGTGTCCCCATAGAACGCCACCGCGTTGCCCCCCTTGTCCGGCCCCACCAGATGCAGCACCTCGATCTCGTATCCAAACGCCTGCTCCTTTGCCGTGCGAATCAACCCATGAAACATCCGCGCACCCTTTGCCTGCCCGATCAGTTCCTGTGACCGCTTACTGAACGGCGCCGACTGCCCGTTGATGAACCCATAAATGTCATACGGTGCCGCCTTGTCCGCATAGTGTGCGTAAATGACCGGATCGGCGCGCTCGCTCCATTTATGAAACCAATTGTTCGCATTGTATAACTGCCAGCCATCCTTCGGCATCTCCACCCACACCAGATGCGCCGTCGCGATGTTCGCCTCCTCCAGCTTGAAATCATAGAACGTCGCCGGCATCCGGTCGACCCCCGTGACACCCACGACCCGCACCCGCGGCCCCGCCTTCCAGTCCGGCTTCAAGCCGGTGAAAGTCGTCCCCATCCGCCAATCATACGCCGGCGTCGGCTCCCGCGAGAGAACGCGCCAAACCTTGCCCGTCTTCTCGTCGGTCAGGAGAAAAGAAAAATCCTCGCGCCAATAATACGAATTGTAGTTCCGGGTGAAGAAAAACTCCGTCGCCTT
>CAZUUP010000287.1:0-7584 GCA_964623105.1 uncultured Akkermansia sp. | reverse complement strand
TCTGGACCGTGAATCACGGTTACCGGCAGGGTGACCGGGCCAGCTTGTTTGCATGGGGGTGCGCCCGACCGGACACTTCGCCTCATCCAGCGCGAACGGTGGGCGATTCGGGTCTTGCTTCGGGATGCGGCTGACGCGTTTCATCGCCGGGTGTCCAAGCTCGGTTTGTTCGGCAGATACTGGCTTCCCGTGTGCGCCGTGATGGCCGCCATATTCATTGCCTCGACCGACTTGGGGGCGTCGCATCGCACGTCGCGTTTCATCGGTCCGTTGTTGCGCTGGCTCAAGCCGGATGTCACCGAGCAGACCGTGCAGGGGGTACAGTATCTGGTGCGCAAGTGCGGGCACCTGACGGAGTATGCGCTGCTGGCCATGCTGGCTTGGCGGGCCTGCCGGCGGCCCGTGCAGAAGGACCCGCGTCCGTGGAACTGGGAGGATGCCGCGTTCGCGATTGGTTTTGCGGCGGCCTATGCGGTCAGCGACGAGATACATCAGGCGTTCGTTCCGACGCGGGATGCCTCGCTGCTGGATGTGTTGATAGACGTGGTGGGCGCGGGTTTGGGAATCCTCGGCATCTGGGTGGCGGGACGCTGGCGCAAACGATGGTGAAGCGCCATGGACCAGCCACTGGCAAGACTGGCATTGGTGTATGGGGCGGGCTTGGTGCTCGCCTTCTGGTTCCCGGGTGCCGTTCCGTCGGCCGCGCTGCTGTTGGGGACTTTGGCGACGGGCTATGCCAGCTGTCGCAGCGAGCGGTTCCGACCGCTGCTGTTATGGCCATTCCTGTTGCTGTGCGGCTGGACCAACCTGACGTTGCAAACCGCGCTGATTTCCCCCGATGACCTGCGGGTGCTCAACGACGGGCGCGAGGAGTTGGTCACGTTGCGGGGCGCCTTGGTGGAAGTTCCGCGGCAAAGTATCGTCGTCCGGCGCGGTGACGAGAGCATCCGCACGCTGGCCATCGTGGCGGTTGGGGAGCTGGTGCGGGAGGGCGTCACGGAAGCCGCCGCCGGCCGGGTGCTGGTCAACACGCCGGGTTTGGTTGACGAGCGGTTCTTCACCGGGCGGCGGGTGGAAATCCGCGGAATATTGCGACAGCCACGGGGACCCTTGGCCGAGGGCTTGTTCAATTACCGCCAGCATCTCGCGTGGCAGGGGATTTACCGCCAGCTGATTGTGGCGGGAACCAACGACTGGCGCCTGGCGGAGGATTCTGCGGGACCCGTCCGTCTTCCACTGGGGGATCGTTTTCAAAAGTGGGCGTTGGCGACGCTGGCGCGGGGGTTGCCGCAGGAGGATGCGGAGCTGCGGTTGCTCTGGGCCATGGCGCTGGGGTGGAAGACCGCCCTCACGGACGAGGTGAGTGAACCGTTCATGCGCTCGGGCACGATGCATATTTTCGCGATCAGCGGACTGCACATTGCGTTGATTGCGGGGATTTTGGTGAGCCTGCTCCGGGGGTTGCAGGTGCCGCGGGCGGGCTGCGGCTGGCTGGTGATTCCGTTGATCTGGTTTTACACGGGCGCGACGGGCTGGCAGTCCTCGGCGATCCGCTCGACGATCATGATGACGGTGGTGATCGCGGGCTGGATGCTGCATCGGCCCGGCAACCTGCTCAATTCGCTGGCGGTGTCGGGTTTCCTCATTCTGCTTTGGGAGCCGCAGCAACTGTTTCAAGCAAGTTTCCAGCTGTCATTCTTTGTCGTCCTGAGCATCGGGCTGTTGCTGCCTCCGTTCGAGCGCATCCGGCAGCGTGTGCTACGCCACGATCCGCTGATTCCATTGGATGCGCTGCCCCGGTGGCGGCGCTGGATCCAGCCGCCGGTGTTGTGGGTGACGGCGAGTCTGGCGACCTCGCTGGCCGCGTGGCTGGGGTCGCTGCCGTTGATCGCGTGGTATTTTCACATGGTCACCCCGGGCAGCCTGCTGGCCAATCTGCTGGTGGTGCCGCTGAGCAGCCTGGCGTTGATGTGCAATCTCGGCAGTCTGGTCACGGGCGAAGTCGTCCCGGCGGTGGCGGAATATTTCAATCACAGCGCCTGGTTTTGGATGCGATTGATGATCCGGGCGAGCGACTGGACGACGACGCTGCCGGCGACCTTCTTCCATGTGCGTCCGCCAACAGCGGTGCAGTTTGTGTTCTATTACCTGCTGTTGGTGGCGTTCACAGCCGGGTGGTTGGTCGATGTCCGGCGGCGCCGCTGGGTTCTTGCGGGATTGACGGCAGCGGGCGTGTGGTGCGGCTGGGAATGGTGGGTGAACCGGGATCGCGTGGAGATCACGGT
The DNA here is from genome assembly GCA_964623105.1 of uncultured Akkermansia sp. GTDB lineage: Bacteria > Verrucomicrobiota > Verrucomicrobiia > Limisphaerales > BJHT01 > BJHT01. The sequence goes on along the minus strand of CAZUUP010000287.1, from coordinate 5,299 downwards.
GCTGGCGGAAACCGCGGCGGTTTACGCGGACCTGCCGGGAAATGAGGACGACTTGCTGGTCGATGTCGGGTCGGAGGCGTCCGTCGGCATGGTGGTGAAGCCCTTTCTGCAGCGGTGTGGGGTGAACCGGCTGGCGAACGTGGTCTTGACCCATGGCGACATTCGTCACGTGGGCGGTGTGCCGCTGCTGCTGGAGACTTTTCCAGTGGCCCGCGTGGCGCTCAACCGGTTGCCCAACCGCTCGCCGAGCTACCGGCAGGCGGCGACCGCACTGGCGGATCATCGCGTGAAACAACTGGCGCTCGCGCGCGGGGAGCGAGTCGCGGGTTGGGAGGTGCTGCATCCGGCGATCAACGATCGCTTCGCGCAGAGCGACGACGCTTCGCTGGTTCTGCGGCGGGAAATTAACGGCCTGCGGGTGTTGTTGCTATCCGATCTCGGGCGGCTGGGACAACGGGCGCTGGCGGAACGTGAACCGGAACTGGCGGCGGATATCGTCGTGACCGGGTTGCCCACGGGTGGCGAGCCCCTGCTTCCGCAACTGCTTGCGGCCGTGCGTCCCCGGTTGGTCATCGTCCATGACGCGGAATTTCCCGCCAACCGGCGCGCGGGCTCGAAGTTGCGGGAGCGGCTGAAACGGGCCGGAGTGCCGGTGCTGTTCACCAGCGACAGCGGGTCGGTGACCGTGGTGCCCGGCCGAACACAATGGGAGGTCCGCACCATGTCGGGCGCACGTTTCACGGGCGGCGTCCGGGAAGACCGCTGATTCCGCGCGGATCAGCATAGCTTCCGCAGTTGAAAACCATCCTGCCGAAGGCAAACCACTAACCGGCACTGACTTGCACTAATGAAACCAGGCCATCGCCGTTCACCCAGCAGGTGAACCTGTTCCGCGCCCTCCGATGAGTTCTGGTCAGTGCCGGTTAGTGGTTTTCTCCGTTGGCCCTCGGTTCAACTGCGGCCTTTAGGATCAGCGGGTGGCGCCCTTTGGCTGGGTCGTGACGGGAAAATCGTCCGTCCGAAACGGAGACGCCGGTAGGCCAATGCGGTTCCACAGGTTGCCGAGGGGATAGTCGGCCCAGCCGTAGCGGACGGCCACCGGGCGCTTCACCTCGGGACTGCTCAGGGTGACGATGTTGGTGCCGGTGATCATGGCGCGTGCCCAGACAAAGCGCCGGTCCTCGCCGCAGATGGCGAAGCCGCGCAGCGGGCCGCCCCGGGCATCGAGGCCGGTGCCGAAGAAGTTGAAGGCGACGTGGGCCTTGTCATCCCGAACCGACAGGTTGCGGTAGATCGGGCCCGAGGAAATTATTTTTTCACCATAGGCAATGCCGCGGGCGGCAATGGCGAGGCGGACGCCGACGGGTTCCTTGTTCGCGGGGTGGATGTCATTTTCGTCGCCCACATCCGTGGTGACGATCAGGCCGACCTTGGGCTGGCGGGAGGCGAGCAACTGGGCTTCCCGAAGTTCTGCCCAGGCGCTGGGTCCGGGTTGCTCCTGCGGTTTGCCATAGGGAGCGAGCTGGACGGTGAGGAAGGCAAAATTGCCCTGGTCGGGCGTGGTCGGGCGGATGGCATTGCGCCATTCCGAGCGCCAGTTGCGGATCAACTCCGGCAGGAGGGTGCGGTATTGCCACGCGCGGCTGACATTGGCCTCGCCCTGATACCACGCCACGCCGCGAAACGCCGCCGGGATGAGCGGCGCGATCATGCCGTTGTACACTTCGCCCACCTTCCACGGATGGGCGGGGGGCGGTTCCGCGGGCCGTCGGCCGGAGCGGGCAAGTTCCTCCGCCGCGCGATCGTAGCGCGCCCTGGCCTCCTGATATTGCTGGTAGGCGGCGGGATAGGCGGCGAGCAGGTCGCGGGCGAGATCCTGGTTGGATTCGATGGCCTTGCGGTTGATCCATGCCTCGGCAGTGGTGCCGCCCCATGAGGCCTGGATCAGACCGAGCGGGGCGTTGATGGTTCGCTGCAAATCGCGCCCAAAGAAATAGGCGACCGCGGAGAAATTGCTGGTGGTGAGCGCGTTGGCGGGCAGCCACTGCGACTTGATCTCGGCCAGCGGTGCGTCGGCCTTGACGCGGGGGACGAAGAAGAGGCGGAGATTGGAGTTGGTGGCCGCCTCCATGGCCTCGGGGCCGCCGGTGGCCCGGTGGAGCGGGAAGTCCATGTTGGACTGGCCGCTGCACAGCCAGACTTCCCCGACCAGCACGTTGTTGACCTGCACCTTGTTCTTGCCTTCGGCGGTGAGAACATCGGGCGTGGTGTTGCCAAGCAACGGGGAAAGCTTCGCCGACCACTTGCCGTCTTTCACCGTCGCGCGGACGGTCTGACCTTGAAATTTCACCGTCACTTTCTCATCGGCATCCGCCGTGCCCCAGATGGTCACCGGCATGCCGCGTTGCAGCACCATGTTGTCGGTAAACAGCGCATGGAGGCGGACGTCGGCACGCGCGGCAGGCGTGAGGACGCTGGCGAGGGAAGCCAGCGCGAGGAGGAGTCGGGTCGCGCACGAAAACACCCGCGCCCGGTGTCGGGGCGGCGGTGGGAAAAATCTCATGGCGGCGATTGAATCCGCAGCGGGCAAAAGGTCAACAGGAAAGCCTGCGGCCATGAATTGCCCCGGGTTCTGAAGCATGCGAGGTGAACTGCAACTTCCCTGCCGACGGCGCCTACCTTGTCTGAGTCGTGACCGGCGGCCGGACCAGAATGCCGACAGTCGCGGTGTTGGAAAAATCCGTCCCGTCCGAAACCCGATAGGTGAAGAGCTCGACCCCTGCGAAGCCCGACCGTGACTGGTAGGTGAAACTTCCGTCCGCATTGAGCAGCAGCCCGCCGGTCGCAGGCGGAGTGACCACCGAATAGACCAGGGCATTGCCATTGAGATCCGATGCCGGCAGGAAGCCCGACACGGTGCCGCCGGCCGGCACGGAAAACAGGATGGCGGGCGCGTCGGTCGTGAAGTTCACCGTGCTCTGAAGCACGCCGTGATTCCGGTTGCGGCTGACGTCGGCGACCGTGCGGCCGGCGGCTTCGTCAAAATTCCACGCCCCGCCCAATCCCGGCTCCGTCCCGCGGATGCCGCGGAACATGTCCTGCGCGATTTCCGCCGGTGTGCGCGCGGTGTTCCAGACGGTCACATGATCAAGGGCGCCAAGCCAGGTGCTCTTGCCGGCGCGCCCGATGGAATAGCCGGTGGGGTCCACCTGAAAACGACCCGGGGCGGGCCGTTCCGCCAGCAGCACACCATTGAGGTAGAAGCGCGAGTCCGTTCCTGCCTTGACCCACGCCACGTGCACCCAGACCTGGTTGGTCTCGAAGAATCCCCAGATGAAATTCCCGTAGCGTTGACCCGTCGTGGACAAGATGTCGAAGTGCAGTCCGCCATTGATCGGTGCGAGCCAGAGCGAGGGGGAACGCAGGAGCTGGTTGGTGCCCGTTCCCGCGGACTCGAACCCGGCCAGCCCGTGGAACACGCCGTCGTTCAAGACCTGGTTCTTGACCCACATTTCGAGGGTGAAATTGGTCGTCCCGCTGGCGAACGGCGACTGCGCAAGCTCGACCGAGCCGGTGCCGCGGAATTCCAGTCCCGAGCCAAAACCGGCCAGCGGGGCGAGATTGGAATCCATGATGTTGATGCGCGCGACGGCCACCGAGGACATGCGCCGGGCGGTGTCAACCACCCGATACTCGAAGGTCTCGCTGCCGGACTCACCCAGGGCCGGGCGGTAGCGGAAGCCCCCCAGCGGATCGATCAGCAACTGCCCGCTCGAGGGCGGTTTGCTCGAAATGAACGTGACGGCATTGCCATCGCTGAAAACCGCGGGCAGGCAGCCCGAGATCGTGGTGTCCACGCGCGTCGTGAACACCACCGGGGGCGTGTCAGTGGTGAATGCCGCGTTGCCCCGCAGGCTGCCCCAGTTGTGGTTCTTTGATCCATCGTCCACCACAAATCCGCTGCCCTCGTCAAACGCCCACGATGCCATCAAGCCGGTTTCGTTGCCGGCCAGATGCCGGTACGCATCGTCGCGAATCTGCTCGACCGTCCGGGCGGTGTTCCAGATTCGCACCAGATCAATGGCACCCTTCCAGAAGCTCTTGCCGGCCCGGCCGATGTTGAAACCGGTCGGCTCGATGTAGCACCGCGCCGGGGCGGCTCGCGTGCCAAAGTGGATGCCGTTCCGGTAGAACCGATAGCTTCCGCCCTCTTTCACCCACGCCAGATGCACCCAGCCATCCACGCCCTGGAAAAAGCCGGGGAGATAACCGATGACGTGGCCGCCACCCACTCCCAGCGAGTCATAATGCAGCGCGCCGTCCGCGGGCGCCTGCCAGAGCGATGGCGAGCGACCGTTGACACCGAGGGTCCCGGTCGGATCCTCCCGCCCGATCAAGCCGTGGAACTGCCCGTCGTTCAGCGCGGCGTTCTTCACCCACAATTCCATCGTGAAATTCTCGCCGGCGCTGTCGAAGGGCGGCCGGCCGATCTCGATGTAGCTTTCGTTGTCGAAGGTCACGGCGGTCCCCAGCCCGGCCACTGGCGCAAGCTCGCCCGGGGGTTCGGTGGTGAGTCGGAAATCGTCGGTCCGGAAGGGTGACGCAGGCAGACCGCCGGAATTCCACAGGTTACCCACCGGATAATCCGCCCACCCGTACCGCACCGCCACCGGATCGGGCACGGCCGGGTGACTGACCGCGATGGTGTTGTTGGTCCGCAACTGCACCTGGGTGGCCCACACGAACCGGCGATCACCCCCGCAAATGGCGAATCCCGCCGTCTCCGGGCCCCGCCACTGCAAGCCTCCCCCGATGCCGTCGAATTCAAGGACGATCCGGGAACCTTCGATTGTCATCCGCCGGTAACGGGGGCTCGTCGGAACGCCGGGCTGATCATACGCGATGGCCCGCGCCGCCAGCGCGAGACGCTGGCCCACCGGCTCCTTCTTTCGCGGGTGAATGCGCACCGGATCACCGCACTCGGTGATCACCACCACCCCAACTTTGGCCAGCCCCGTGGCGAGCATTTGTGCTTCGCGCAATTCCGCCAGATCGCTCTCCGCCGGTTGGTCTTTGATCGCCCGGAACGGAGCCAGCTGCACGGCTACAAATGGCATTTCCGCCATCTCCAGATTGCGCGTCCCGAACCGCCATGCCGTCCGCCAGGTGCGGATCAAGTCGGGAAACAGCGCCCGATACTGCCACGCCCGGCTCACATTGGCCTCGCCTTGATACCAAGCAACCCCCCGGAGCGAAAATGGAAGGAGGGGCTGGATCATCCCGTTGTAAAGTTCCCCCG
>CAZUUP010000286.1:0-7602 GCA_964623105.1 uncultured Akkermansia sp. | reverse complement strand
GCAGTTGAAACCAGGGCCAACGGAGAAAACCACTAACTGACACTGACCAGCACTCCTCTGCGGGCGCGGAACAGGTTCCCCTGCTGGGTGAACGGCGATGGCCTGGTTTCATTAGTGCAAGTCAGTGCCGGTTAGTGGTTTGCCTTCGGCAGGATGGTTTTCAACTGCGGAAGCCAGGTTCATCCCACCCGTTCTTCTCGCAAACCAGCTCGCGCAGGTATTGCCGCTTCGTGAGTGGCGTCAGGTTCGCGTTCATCGGAGCGCGGACTCTGGCCATGTTTTCTTCAGACTGCGCTTCGCGGTCGGGCAGCAACAAGCAACTCACGCAGGCATCGGCACACCCAGTGATTCAAGCCGGACAAGCCATGCAGCGAAGTGGGCGCACTCCCTGCGAATTCGTTCGATACCGATTCGTTCGGCAATCAGTTCGCCATAGAACGGCTTGTTGTAACCGGGAAAGAGCTTGCCCAACCGCTTCGAGGGCGCCGTCTCTTCGTGGTCGTTGATGTCCTCCGGGGTCTTGAACGCGGCTCGGATCGCCTGCAGAGAGGTCTGAAGTGAAGGCTGACCAAGGCTGGACGCTATTTCAGTTGGAACGGTGAACAGCAGCGCCTCAAATTCGTGCAAGGCGAGGTAGGGAGCGAAGCGATGGTTGTCGATGTCAGCCGCCCATGCCCGCTCCACCGAGGCAACTCTTTCTAAGGCGGTGTTGCCGGCCGGTGTCGCGCGACCTGGGAATTCGGGGGCAAGACCGTAGTAGTCGAGCATCGTCGTCACACAAGCCGCGCTCGAATCGTTCAACAGCCGAAGAATCTCCGCTCGCAGCCGGGGGTATGGCACGTAGCCGCCGCTCTTCTTGTCACCGGTGAGCAGCCGTTTCGTCGCGACGATGATCGGAACCACCGTAACACCGTGCCTCCGAAGCTGCTCGGCGAGCAGGTTCTTGACAAAGGCTTCCTCCGTCTGCCCTTCGACGAGTATCAGCACCTTCACCATGTCACGGACGGCCTCCGACGAGGTTCTTCTCCCAAAGCTCGCCCAGACCGTAGTCGCCGACCCAATCCTTCAACTGGTCGTCAGCCAATCGCTGGAAAGAACTCGTCCCCCCGCTGTGCTCGACCACCACGACTTCTTCAGGGGCCAACTGGTTGACCAGCGTGACGGATTGCGTGGAGACGATGACCTGTGAACGCTTCGACGTGGAGCGAAGCAATTCAGCCAGCAGCGTGATGGCGGCTGGATGCAAACCAAGCTCCGGTTCATCAATCAATACCGCGGAAGGCAGCGACGGCTGCAGCAGCAACGTTGCGAGGCAGATGAAACGAAGCGTTCCGTCCGATAAGGCCGATGCATTGAAATACTCGTCGCTGCCTTTCTCCTTCCATTCCAGCCGAATCTTGTCCGGGTTCAGCTTCGAGGGGGCGAGAACGAAGTTCTCGAAAAACGGGGCCACCATACGGACAGCTCCAACGATATTGTCGTAACTCGACTTTTGGGTCTGCTGAAGCTGATAGAGGAAAGCGGCAAGGTTGGAGGCGTCATCGCGGAGATGTCTGTTGTCCGAAAGCTCGCCCGTCTGCTTTATGCCCGCGGACGGGCTGGTGTCGTGAAAGTGGTACAGCCGCCAGCTCTTGAAATCATCGCGAACATGCTCGGCAATGCCGCCGTGGTGCTGTTCCGCTTCCGCCAGCAACCGGGTTTCCCGGTGCCCTCGTCCCAGCGAAACACGGAAATCTCCGCTGGCGAACCCTGTCCGCCGGAATTCCCCTGAGTAGCCGCACCACTCATCCTCAAAGAAGAGAGTGTCTTCCGCATTTGGCGCGAGCAAGCACCCGTAGCGATTCTTGCCATTCGCGAATTCCAATTTCAGGGAAAGTCTTGGCGTTCGCTTGCGCCCAAAGTGAAGCAGTCCGTTTGCCCCACCCTGCTCGCCAATGTAAACACCCAGCTTCTGCTCGATGATTCGATGCAGAAGTTTGAAGACGCCGATGAAGTTGGATTTCCCTGCGCCGTTCGGCCCGATAAACACGTTCAAAGCTTTCAAATCCAGCGTCGCTTCGCGAATGGATTTGAAACCAGCAATCTCGATTCGGTTTACGGGTCTCACGGGCTTTCTACGCCGTCCTGCAAACTGGCGCTCCACCACCTACGCCTTGGCCACCAACTGCCGCAGCACATACGGCAGAATGCCGCCATGCTGGTAATACTCGATCTCGATCGGCGTATCGATCCGGCACCGGACGCTCACGTTCTCCACCCCGCCGCCCGTGCGCGTGATCTTGAGCGTGAGGTCCTGCTGCGGCTTGATGTTCGCATCCAGACCGACGATGTCGTAGGTCTCCGAGCCATCCAGCTTCAACGTCTGCGCCGTGGTGCCCTCCTTGAACTGCAACGGCAGCACTCCCATACCTACCAGATTGCTGCGATGGATGCGCTCAAAGCTCTGCGCCACCACCACCTTCACCCCCAGCAAGTTCGTGCCCTTGGCCGCCCAGTCGCGGCTCGAACCCGTGCCGTATTCCTGTCCCGCAATCACGATCAGCGGCGTTCCCTTGGCTTGGTAAGCCATCGAGGCGTCATAGATCGACGTCTTCTTTCCGTCCGCGCCGATGGTGTTGCCACCCTCCTCCCCGCCCAGCATCAGGTTCTTGATCCGCACATTGGCGAACGTGCCCCGCGTCATGATACGGTCGTTGCCGCGCCGTGAGCCATAACTGTTGAAATCCTCGAACGCGACACCGTTGTCCGTGAGGAATTTCCCCGCCGGCGAACTCTTCTTGATCGCGCCCGCGGGCGAGATGTGGTCGGTCGTCACACTGTCGCCAAAAATCCCCAGCGCGCGCGCACCGGTGATCGGCTTGATGCCGCCCGGCTTCAGCCCAAAGTTCGTGAAGAACGGCGGCTCCTGGATGTAGGTGGACTTGGTGTCCCACTCATACACATTGCCCACGCTCGAAGGGATTTCATTCCACTTCGGATTCTGCGCGGCAAAATCCTGGTAGAGCTTCCGAAACACTTCCGGCTTGAGCGCCGACTGCATGGCATCCCGCACCTCCTGCAGGCTGGGCCAGATGTCCGCCAGGAACACCGGGTTCCCTTCCTTGTCGTCGCCAATCGGCTCGCAGCTCAGGTCGATGTCCACCCGCCCCGCCAGCGCAAATGCCACCACCAGCGGCGGCGACATGAGGAAATTCGACTTCACATTCTGATGCACCCGCGCCTCAAAGTTGCGGTTGCCCGAAAGCACGCTGGCCGTGACATAGTCATTCTTCACGATGGCCTCCTCGATCGCCGGATCGAGCGGCCCCGAGTTGCCGATGCAGGTCGTGCAGCCGTAGCCCACCGTGTTGAAGCGCAACTTGTTGAGATAAGGCGTCAGACCCGTCTTCTTGAGATAGTCGGTGACCACCCGGGATCCCGGCGCCAGCGAAGCCTTCACCGCGGGATTCACCTTCAAACCCTTCTCCACCGCCTTTTTCGCCAGCAAACCCGCGGCCAGCATCACGCTCGGATTGCTGGTGTTGGTGCAACTGGTGATGGCCGCGATGACGACGGAACCCGTCCCGATGGCCGCTTTCTTCTTCGCAGCCGTCTCCACCTTGACCGTCTTGCCCAGCACCTGACGCGACTTGCCGAAGCCGTTCTCGGTGACCGGCCGCTGCACGGCATTGAAAAACTCCCGGCGCAGGTTCTGCAACTCGATGCGGTCCTGCGGCCGCTTGGGACCGGCGACGCTCGGCTTCACGCCCGACAGATCCAGCTCGACCACCTGCGAATACTCAATCTGGCCGGCCTGCGGAATGCCCCACAGCCCCTGCGCCTGATAATAGTTCCGATACATCGCGCAGTGCGCTTCACTGCGACCGGTGGCGCGGAGGTAATTCACGCATTCCTCGTCGATGGGGAAGAAGCCCATCGTCGCCCCATACTCCGGCGCCATGTTCGCAATGGTCGCCCGATCCACCAGCGGCAGCGCCGCCGCACCACTGCCGAAGAACTCGACAAACTTGCCCACCACCTTCGCCTTGCGCAGCATCTGCGTTACCGTGAGGGCCACGTCCGTCGCCGTCACGCCCTCGCGAATCGACCCGGTGAGATGCACGCCGACGACATCCGGCGTGAGGAAGTAAACCGGCTGCCCGAGCATCCCCGCCTCAGCTTCGATGCCACCCACACCCCAGCCGACAATTCCCAGCCCGTTGATCATGGTGGTGTGCGAATCCGTCCCCACCAGCGTGTCCGGATAATAAACACCACCCGCTTCCAAGACACCCTTGGCGAGATACTCAAGGTTCACCTGGTGTACAATCCCGATTCCCGGCGGGACAACCTTGAACGTGTCGAACGCCTGCATCCCCCACTTCAGGAATTGGTAGCGCTCCCGGTTCCGGGTGAATTCCAGCTCGAGGTTCTTCTGCATCGAGTCCGCTGCGCCCGCGAAGTCCACCTGCACCGAATGGTCCACCACTAGGTCCACCGGCACCAGCGGCTCGATGATCTTCGGATTCTTGCCCAGCTTGGCCACCGCGCTGCGCATCGCCGCCAGATCGACCAGCAACGGCACGCCCGTGAAATCCTGCAACACGATCCGCGCCACCACGAACGGGATTTCCGCCGTGCGGGCCTCCGTCGGCCTCCAGTTTGCCAACTCCTTCACATTCGCCTCCTGCACCTTCAGCCCGTCGCAATTCCGGAGCACCGATTCCAACACCAGCCGGATGCTCACCGGCAGCTTGGAGATAGGGCCGACACCCGCCGTTTCCAACGCGGGAAGTGAGTAAAACTTGCCCGCCTTGCCGTTGCCGAGGTCAAAGGATCGCAGGGTATTGAACAGATTATGGCTCATAAAATCTTGGGTCAGCCGGCGGAAATTCCTCCCGCCGAAGCGCCGAAAATGAGGATTGCCGCACAGGGTGTCAAGCGACGCCACGAGGCCCGAAGCGCGATCGGAGTATCCCGCTGTCATTGGTGCAGGGCCAGTCCAGCGGCGCTGCACAGCCCACCGGAGCGCGGCATTTATGCCGCCGCAGCGGACACCGCCCCAGACGACCGGCGGACTTCCCCATCCGCTTTGGATGTAGCCAGGCAGGCAACCCTGCCAGCGGCCAGGGCGGATGGTCCGCCGATCGCCCCCCAGCCCCCAAAAAAAGAGAGCGGGCGGAAAATAAATTCCGCCCGCTCCCGAAATGTTCCCTGTCAGTGCTTAACCCAACTTGGCCAGGCAAGCCTTCACCGCCGCAAAGTTCGGCAGATCCTTCGGCGTCGCCGTCTGCTCCGAGTATTGGACCGTGCCCGCCTTGTCGATGACAAACGCCGCGCGCGCGCTCACCGCGCCCAGACCGATCAGGTCAGGCAGGAGCACGCCGTAGTCGGCGGCGGTCTTCTTGTTCAAATCACTCACCAACGTAATCCCGATCTTGTGCTGATTGGCCCAGGCCTCCTGCGCAAACGGACTGTCCACGCTGCACGCAATCACCTCGGCATTCATGCCGGAGTAGGCGGAAAGACCGGCCGTGATGTCGCACATTTCCGTCGTGCAGACGCCCGTGAAGGCCAGCGGGAAAAACAGCAGCACCGTGTTCTTCTTCCCGAAATTGTTCGACAGCTTCACATCCACAAGGCCGGAGGCCGTCTTGGACTTGAGATTGAAATCAGGGGCTTTGGATCCAACAGCAATGGGCATAGTCAGTAGGGTTTGTTTTGTTTGATTGACCGAAACGCCTCGTTTTATAGGCCCGCAGCCCCAGGGTGTCAAACCACCTCTCACCCCAACCCAGCCCGCGGCCCCGCAACTGCACTCAACAACCAAGCCCAAAAAAACTTGGCCCCGCGAACGCCCCAATCCGCACCCTCCGCCCCCCAAAAAAACGCCCAGCCGGCTCGGCCGCAAAACCATCCGTCCCCATTTACTTCACCAAATTCCCCTGCCATGCCGCAGCGCGCCGCTCCGTGAGCCACCGAAAGCCACCGGCCCCCGACCCTTCCCCAAACGACTCCCATCACGGCCATGCCATCGTCCGCACGGAACTGCTTCCTCCACCCGCTGGCACGCTCCTCGACCAGCCGGGACTCGGCCCAGCCGCGGCCTTTCATTTGAGCACGTAGCGCCCGGACTTCAACGTGCCGACACGCTTCACCAAGCCGGCCTTCACCAGTGGACGCAGCAGATCCATTGCGCCTTGCTTGGACACCTTCAGTGCCGCCCAAAGTTCGGACGGCGTCATGCCCCCGCGCTTGCCGAGCAGCTTCAGCAATTGCTCCTGACGTGGACGCAGAATCACCTTCTCACGCGCCGACGCAAGGGAGAGCTTCCCCATCCGCTCCCACACCCGCTCCAGCGTTTGCCGCAGTCCCTCCGCGCAATACTCCAGCCACGAAGTCAGGTCATCACCCTCGCGCCGCACCGCATCCAGCGCCGAGTAATAACGCGGACGATCCTCCCAATAAAATTCGTCCACCGCGAAAATGTGATGCGAATCAAACCCGCGCCGATATAGCTCCCACAACGCCAGCGCCCGGCCCGTTCGCCCGTTGCCGTCCGCGAACGGATGAATTGTCTCGAAGCGGTGATGCACGATGGCCGAACTCAACACCGGCGAGAGGTCGGGCCCATCCTCGTTCCACCATTCAAGCAGTTCGAACATCAGGCCCGACACATCCTCCGGCGGCGGCGGCACAAACTGGCCCACCCGCACCTGCATCGACCGGTAGCGTCCAGCCTCGCCCTGGTCCATCACCGCGCCGGCAATGATCGCATGCAGGCGAAAAACATCCTCATGCACCAACCGTTTCTTCGCTGCCGCCCTCTCGACATGCCGGAGCGCGGCAAAATAGTTCAACACCTCGCGGCGGGCGCGTTCCGGTGCGGCCACCGCCGTTCCTTCCTCCAAGGCGCGGACTTCCTCCAGCGTCAGCGGATTGCCCTCAATGGCAGTTGAACTGTGCGTATTCCGCGCCCGCGTGTCCTTTTGCAGGGCCGGAATCCACGGCACTTGCACCGCCGCGCCCTGAATCCGCTCCCGCAGGGCAGCGATGCTTTCCACCCGCGTCAGCAGCACCGGAGTAATGGTGAATTGCGGCTTGTAACTCATGTCGGACAGTCTGCCAACGAGTCAATAATGGGTCAAGTTTCGGTCCAGCATGGGTCAAGCTGTACTGTCTCCAACTCGGCGCGCTGTGCAGTAAAGCGAGCCTTGGCGAATTGGAGGCAGATGATGCCGAGCATCGGGCCGGAATATTCCCCGGTCTGAAGGTCGAAGTTGGCGCAGAACCTGTCGGCGGTGCGCCAGAACCACTTTCCCAGCGCGGCGTTGTCGGCGTCCCTTTCCGGTGGGGCAATCCAATGCATGGTGCAGAATTCGAATCACCGAATCCACCGCCACAGTCGATATCTTAGCAGCACCACTCCCGGTCGCCCGACCTCCCCGCAGCCTTTCCGATTCAACCTCAAGGCCGCAGTTGAAACCAGGGCCAACGGAGAAAATCACTAACTGACACTGACCAGCACTCATCTGCGGGCGCGGAACAGGTTCCCCTGCTGGGTGCAGGGCGATGGCTTGGTTTCATTAGTGCAAGTCAGTGCCGGTTAGTGGTTTGCCTTCG
>CAZUUP010000285.1:3197-7656 GCA_964623105.1 uncultured Akkermansia sp. | reverse complement strand
CGCCGTCAGCCGGGCGGCTTCCGGGTACCACTGATCCCAGCAAATCAACACGCCAATCCGCCCATACCGCGTCTGCCACGCGCGAAACCCCAGGTCGCCGGGCGTGAAATAGAATTTTTCGTAAAACAGCGGATCATCGGGGATGTGCATCTTCCGATAGCTGCCCAGCAGGGAGCCGTCCGCATCAATGATCACCGCCGTGTTGTGATACAACCCGCTGGCGCGCTTCTCGAACAGCGACGCGACCACGACGACCTTGTGCTTGCGGGCGAGCTTTTGAAACGCCGCGGTGCTCGGCCCGGGAATCGGCTCGGCAAGCTGGAAATTCGCGTGGTCCTCGCTCTGGCAGAAATACTGCGAGCGAAACAACTCCTGCGTGCAGATGATCTGCGCGCCATCCTTCGCCGCCCGCTCGGCCGCGGCCAGCGTGGTGCGGAGATTTGCGGCGGGATCGGCGGTGCAGGCGTGCTGCAGCAGGCCAAGGGTCACGGTTTGGGGGGCAGGCATGGAATGTCTGGTGGGTTGGCTGGGTTTATCTCGGACGTTCGATGACGATGGTTCCACCCCGGCTCTTTTCGATATCTTCAACCGGCAGTTGTCCGAACACATCGCGGACAAACCGGCCCAGCGTCTCGTTGGTCGGGCCGTAACCATCGTGGTACAGATAGAATTCAAGCTCGTGCAGCAGCGTGTCCGCGTCCTGGTAACGCTTGCGCAAATCCCGGTGCAGTGTCTTCTGCAAAATGTCGTTCAAGCGATCGTCAATGTGCTCGCTCAGGGGACGAAAGTCCGGCACCGGCATCCGCAGGATGTTTTCCCGCGACTCCTCGGGCGAAGCGCCCCGGAAAATGTTCCGCCCCAGAAGAAGATGGGCCAGCGCAATCCCCGCCGAGAAAATGTCCGAGCGGCGGTCCGTGGGCTCAAAGCGCGTCTGCTCCGGGCTCATGTAATCCACGCGCCCGGCCACCACCTCGCCCTCGTTGTCCTGCAAAAAGCCCCGCGCCTTGGCGACCCCAAAGTCCGTGAGCTTCACGTCGCCCTCGAAGGCAATCATGATGTTCTTCAGGTTCACATCGCGATGCACGATGCCCAGATGACGCCCATCGCGGTCACACTTCGCATGCGCGTACGCCAGACCCCGCGCCACGCGGCTGACGATGAAGATCGCCAGTTTCGGCGGCAACTCGCGCTGCTTGTCCCGCAGTTGCTGGAGCAATTGCTCCACATTCACGCCCCGGATCAGTTCCATGGCGATGAAATAGCCGCCGCCCGTCTCGCCCAACTGGTAAGTCTGAACAATGTTCGTGTGAATCAGGTCCGCCACCAACCGCGCCTCGCCGATGAAATTCTCGATGAACGAAGACTGGGTGGCAAAACTCTGGCGCACGACCTTGATTGCCACGCGCTTCACGAACTTGCGCGAACCATGCTGCTCGGCCTCATACACCACGCCCATTCCACCCTCCGCCAGTTTGCGGAGAATTTCGTACCGGAACTCGTTCCGTATGGTGAAAAGACTCGTCACGCGCCGATGGTGTTCCCGGGCCGCCGCAAGTCAAGCCGTCCCCGATGCGGAAAAATCTGTAGAAACACTGGGTTTTTTAAGGATTTTCTCCTTGCAGCCGGAGCATAAATCGCTTGTATAGCGCCAAGTTCTCTCAACCGGAACTCAACAAAAAACAACAATAACACACATCATGGCCAAAGCCCTCTCAAAGTCCCAAATCGCCGCCGCAATCGCCGACAAAGCGGCGATCTCCAAGAAATCCGCCGCCGAGATCCTCGATTACATCGCGGAACTCGCCTACAAGAACGCCAAGAACAGCTCCACCCTCCCCGGTCTGGGCAAGCTCGTTCTCGTCAACCGCAAGGCCCGCATCGGCCGTAACCCGGCCACCGGCGCCCAGATCAACATCCCGGCCAAGAAGGTCGTGAAGTTCCGCGTCGCCAAGGCCGCCAAGGACGCGATCCTCGGCGCCAAGAAGTAATCAGCGCTGTTCCTTAACCAAGGCACCCCGGCTTGCCGGGGTGCCTTTTTTGTTTCCCCGCCCGCCCCGCCACTCCGCACCTTCCCCCGCGAATATCCGCACCTCGCGCGGCGTTCAACCTCTCCACATGCACTCGCCCGCAACCCGATTTCTGCTCCCGCTCCTCTCCTTCGCCCTCGCGCACCTCGCACATCTCGCCACCGGTAACGCCGCCACCCCGCCCGCCGCCACCCTCCCCGCCGACCACGCCGAACGCATGGCCCGGGGATTGCAAACCTTCAACGCGCACATCCGCCCGCTCCTCCTCCAACACTGCGTCAAATGTCACGGCGGTGAAAAGACCCGGAACGACTTCGATCTCACCACCCGCGAGGGACTCCTCAAAGGCGGCTCCAGCGGATCCGCCATCCAACCCTTCCGCGCCCACGACAGCCGACTGCTGCGCCTGCTCGCTCACACCGAAACCCCGCACATGCCCGACCACGGCGAAAAACTCGCCGACACGCTCATCGCCCGAGTGGCGTCTTGGATTGATGACGGCGCGCCCTATGACGCACCGCTCATCGCCGGCCGGAAACCCGCCCGCGACCGCTCGGTCGTGACCCCCGAGGACCGCCAATGGTGGGCGTTCCAACCCCTCGCCAAAGCCGCCCCGCCCGAACTCAAAAACCCGGCGTCCGTTTCCCCCGTCGATCGTTTCCTCCTTGCCAAAGCCGCGCCAAAAAACCTCACCCTCGCGCCCCGCGCGGAGAAACGCGTCCTGCTTCGCCGGGCCTTCCTCGACCTGCACGGCCTGCCTCCCACCCCGGCGCAAATCGAGGAGTTCCTCCAAGACCGCTCGCCGGACGCCTGGCCCCGGCTGATCGACCGGCTCCTCGATTCGCCACGCTACGGCGAACGCTGGGCACGCCACTGGCTCGACGTTGCGCGCTTCGCCGAGAGTTCCGGCTTCGAGCACGACTACGACCGCACCGGCGCATTTCACTACCGCGACTTCGTCATCAAGGCCCTCAATTCCGATCTTCCCTTCGACCAATTCCTCCGCTGGCAGTTGGCGGGAGACGAATTCGAACCCGAAAATCCCCTCGCCCTCTCCGCCACCGGCTTCCTCGGTGCCGGCGTCTTCCCCACCCAAATCACCGCCAACGAAGTCGAACGCACCCGCTACGACGCCCTCGACGACATGCTCTCGACCACCGGCTCCGCCTTCCTCGGGCTTACCATCGGCTGCGCCCGCTGCCACGAACACAAATACGACCCCATCCCCAACGAGGACTACTACCGCCTGCTTGCCACCTTCACCACCACCGTCCGCAGCGTGGTGGACCTCGAACTCGACCCGGAAAAAGTTCGCGACGCGCGCACCCGCTGGGAAGCAGCCCGCGCCCCGCTCGCCGCCGAATTGCAAAATTACGAAACCACTCTCGAACCCCGCTTCGCCACCTGGCTCGCCTCCGGCGCCGCCGCACCCACCGGCGGCGTGTGGAATGTCCTCGAACTGACCACGACCAAATCCCGCGCCGGCGCCCAATTCAAGCGGCTCACCGACCTCTCCTACCTCGCCGAAGGCCCCAACGGCGCCACCGATCAATACACCTTCACCGCCAACACCGCCCTGCGCCGCCTCACCGGTTTGCGGCTCGAGGCGCTCGCTGATCCCTCCCTGACCCGCGGCGGACCCGGCCGCGCCGGCAATGGCAATTTCGCCCTCAGCCGCATCCGCGTTTTCGCCCGGGCCGCCCACGGCACCGCCCCCGAGCGCGAAATCAAACTCGCCGCCGCCGTCGCCGATTTTGAACAGAACAAAAACAATCTCTCCATCGCCGGATCAATCGATGACAACCCCAAGACCGGCTGGGCCATCGACCCCCAGTTCGGCAAAGACCATCAGGCCGTCTTCACCTTCGCCGAACCCGTGGACTTCCCCGACGGCAGCAACCTCCGCGTGACCCTCGACTTCGAACTCAACCAACAGCACAACCTCGGTCGCGTCCGCCTGGCTGTGATCGCCGACGCCGACCCCACCCTCAAGGGCGACGATCTCCCCGGAAAAATCGCTGAAATCCTCCGCCGCGCGCACGAACCCGCCTTCGCCACCAGCCTCACGCCCGCGCAACGCGAAACCCTCCGCGACTGGTGGCGCCGCAAAGATTCCGGCTGGCGCGAACGCAACGCCAAACTCGCCGCCCACGCCAAATCCGAACCCGGCAACAAGGTTCCCGTGCTCATCTGTGCCGAAGGCTACAAGCCGGTCCGCATGCACACCCAGGGAGCCGACTTCTTCCCCGAAACCCACTTCCTCCGCCGCGGCAGCACCGACCTGAAAACCGGCGTTGCCCCACCCGGATTCCTCCAAGTCCTCACCCACACCGCGGCCAGCACCAACCGCTGGCAATGGCAGCCTCCGGCCGGAGCCAAGTACTCGAGCATCTCAGCGAAGGTGTCGAACGCCGGAGCGGACACCCCGTAGG
>CAZUUP010000285.1:0-3187 GCA_964623105.1 uncultured Akkermansia sp. | reverse complement strand
GCCAACTGGATGACCGACGTCGAGCACGGTGCCGGCGCCCTCGCCGCCCGCGTCGCCGTCAACCGGCTCTGGCAGCATCATTTCGGCCGCGGCATCGTCGCCTCCCCCGACGACTTCGGACGCACCGGCACCGCCCCCACCCATCCCGAACTGCTCGACTGGCTGGCCGGCCAGCTCGTGGACCACGGCTGGCGCCTCAAGTCGATGCACAAGCTGCTCATGACCAGCAGTGCCTACCAGCAAACCACCGCCCCCGACCGCGCCCGCGAAGCACTCGACCCCGACAACACCCTGTTCCTGCGCCGCCTCCCCCGCCGCCTCGAGGCCGAGGCCATCCGCGATTCCCTCCTGGCCGTCAGCGGCCAACTCGACACCACCATGTTCGGCGCCGGCACCAAGGACGAGCGCAGCCCGCGCCGCAGCATCTACTTCACCATGAAACGCAGCCAACTCATCGGCTCCATGGTCGCCTTCGACCAACCGGAACCGCTCGTCAGCCAGGGTGCCCGCCCCACCACCACCGTCGCGCCCCAGGCCCTGCTCTTGATGAACGGCCCTCAAGTCCGCGCCTGGGCCGAAGCCTTCGCCCGCCGGCTCACCCCGCACACTGACCCCGCCGACGCCCTCCACCAAGCCTATCTCCTCGCCCTCGGCCGCCCCCCGCGCCCCGCGGAACTGACCGCCGGCCAAGCCTTCCTCGCCACCCAAACCGCCAGCTACACAGCCGAAAAACTCCCCGACCCCGGCTTTCTCGCCCGCGCGGATTTCTGCCAGGTGCTCTTCGGGTTGAACGAATTTGCGTATGAAAACTGATGCCTTCACCCCCGAGCTTCTCGCCCTCACCCGCCGTCAAGCCCTGCTCCGCGCCGGCGGCGGCTTCGGCGCCCTCGCCCTCACCGCCCTGCTCCACCAAACTTCCACTGCCCAGGCCGCCCGCGGTCTGAATCCGCTCTCCCCCAAAAAACCGCACAGCCCCGCGCGCGCCCGCTCCGTCATCTGGATCTTCGCCAACGGCGGCCCCAGCCAGGTCGATACTTGGGATTACAAACCCGAACTCCAACAGCGCGACGGCAAGGCCCTCGCAGGCTTCGATCCCAAAACCGGCTTTTTCCCCGGTGCCGTCGGACCGCTCATGAAATCCCCGTTCGCCTGGGCCCAGCACGGCCAGAGCGGCACCTGGGCACCCGACCTCTTCCCCAACCTCGCCCAGCATGTGGACAAGCTGGCCTTCATCCATTCCTGCCACACCAACTCGAACAACCACAGCCCCGCCCTGTTCATGATGAACACCGGCGTCACCCGCATGGGCCATCCCTGCGTCGGCTCCTGGGTGACCTACGGGCTCGGTTCCCTCAGCGAAAGCCTCCCCAGCTTCGTCGTCATGAGCGACCCGTTGAACCGCGGCCTCCCCAAAGGCAACGCCCTCAACTGGGGCGCCGGCTTCCTCCCCAGCGTTTTCCAAGGCACCTGGCTCCGGCCCCAGGGCGAAGCCATCGCCAATCTCAAACCGCCCGCCAACCTCAACGACCAGCGCCAGCGCGCCCAACTCGACCTCCTCGCTCACCTCAACCGCCAGGCCCTCGCCGAAAGCGCCGCCGAAAGCGAACTAGCCGCCCGTATCGAAAGCTTCGAACTCGCTTTCCGCATGCAGACCGCCGCACCCGAGGCCTTCGCCGTCCATCAGGAACCCGACCACATCAAGCAACTCTACGGCCTCGACCAGAAACCCTGCGCCCAATTCGCCGCCCAATGCCTCACCGCCCGTCGCATGGTCGAACGCGGCGTCCGCTTCATCCAAATCTACAGCGGCGGCATGGACAACCAGATGAGCTGGGACTGCCACGCCGACCTCATCGGCAATCACCGCGGGTTCGCCCGCGAGGTGGACCAACCCATCGCCGGCCTCCTCGCCGACCTCGCCCAGCGCGGCCTCTTGCAAGATACGCTCGTCATCTGGGCCGGTGAATTCGGACGCCTCCCCGTCGCCCAGACCGGCGGCAAACCCGGCCGCGACCACAACCCCCACGCCTTCACCGTCTGGCTCGCTGGCGGCGGCGTTCGCGGCGGCTTCCACTACGGCCAGACCGACGAAATCGGCCACAAGGCCGCCGTGGACAAAGTTCACGTCCGCGATTTCCACGCCACCCTGCTGTCGCTGCTCGGCCTGGACCACGAACAACTCTCCTTCCGCTTCCAAGGACTTGACCAGCGCCTCACCGGCGTCGAACACGCCCGCCCCGTCAAAGAACTCTTCGGACAGGCATGAACCTGCCAGCCCGTCTTGGCGCAAGCCTCCCCCAGCGTCTCGACGAAACGACGGCGGCCCGCGCCATCCGTGAAGATCAACTCACGCCGGTCACCGCGATTCATGACGTGATAAATCGCGCCCGGCATACTCGACTCTCAACTTGCGGGCCATGCCGGGAGCGCGGGGCTCACCGCCTCATGTGTCAATATCAAGAACTGACCCCTTGACAAAAGCGACGTCGCCGCCGCGCGTGGCCGACAAGGGGGGACAAGGGGTCAGTCCAAGCTATTGACACACAGAACGGCCGCACTCGTCTGTGTGAATGGCTCGCAAGCTGTTGCTTGAATGCGAAGGGGCGATTTATCAGGTCTTTAATCGCGGGGACCGGCGAGAACCCATCTTCCGGGCGGCCAAATAATCTGGCTGCGAAAGGCAACTAGTGTCAAAAGTTTGGACTGACCCCGTTGCACGTACAGACCTTCACCCTCGACAACCGCAACCGCATCATCGCCTCCGCATGGAGCGACGACACCACCGGCACCCTCCGCGCCTACGACGCCTCCGGGCGCCTCACGTACCTGAGCAACGCCGTCAGCATCCTCACTCATACCTACGATCTCGCCGGCCAGCTCACCTCCGAAACCCAGACCGTCGGCACGCAGGCCCCCCGCACCGTCACGTACACGTACGACCCCGACGGCCACCGCCAAACCCTCGGCTATCCGGGCGGCAGCACCGCCACCAACACCTACACCCCGCGCGGTCAGTTGGCGTCCATCACCCTCAACGGCCCGCCCCCGCTCGCCACCTTCGGCTACGACCCCGCCGGCCACCGCGTCAGTCGCGCTCTCGAAAACGGCACCACCAGCCTCTACACCTACGACGATGCCGGCCACCTCACCGCCCTCCTCCATCACCGCAACGGCACCACCCTCGCCC
>CAZUUP010000284.1:0-7659 GCA_964623105.1 uncultured Akkermansia sp. | reverse complement strand
GACCGTTGGACAGGCCGCGCTGGACGTAATCGAGGCATTGGTCTTTGGACAGGCCCGTGAAATTGGCCGGCGGCCCGCTGACCACCCCCATGGGATTCATTGCCCCCGGCCAGAAGCCGCCTCCAGCGCCGTTTGGCACCAGATTGTCGTCGTTGTCGGTTGGGAACATGGAGAATCCAAGCGCCAACTGCTTTTGGTTGTTCAGGTCCACTGCCATGGTCCCTTTTACTTTGGCGGTGCTCAGTGCTGGCAGCAGCAATCCGGCCAAAATACCGATGATCGCGATGACGACGAGCAGTTCGATAAGTGTGAAGGCGGCTCGACGTATGACGCGGTTGGTCGCGACGGTGGTCAGGACCTGGTTCCGGAAATGCGCAGGGGGCGGGGCAGAAGTTGTCATGCTTTCTATGGCGTTTGAAAAGCGTTAACAGTGGGCACTGGGGTGATCTCCAAGGAGAATAGCATTCGGAATGCTCATCGCAATCAGTATTTTGGGAGCGGTGCCCAAATCAGAAAACCCACGGTACGCGGCAATTTTGGGAGGACTGCCGTGCTTGCGCCACCACCGACCGGAATGGAGTGCCGCTATCGCGAATCTGCCGACTGGGGGTCGTTCCTGTGGTTGGCAGACGGGGACAAAGATCATCCGGCGGGGCCGGCCTACTTCACTGCGAGGAAGGGGATTGCCCTACATGTCCGGCGGCTTCTCCGCCGCGTCACCCCGGCGCCGCTGTTTTTCGTGCCTCCGCCGAACCCGGGCGGTCCAGAATTCGTTGCTGAAATCCCAAGAGATTCCCGATGGACTGGGTCCAAGTTCAGGGTAAGGGACTGTATCAGGGACGTGGGGCAAGGTGCCGGAACTCGGGATGTCGCCGACCGTCCCCCGACATCGTTCAGGGTCTTCCCGGTCTTTCCGGTGTGGTGCAACTGTACGGCCCGGATGATGGCCTCGCTCCCTTTGCGACTTGGCCGTCTTCCCTGCGGCTACCGTTTCCCCAATAATATCGCCATTGTGACTGCGGGAAGTAGCTGGGGAGGGCTGCGCAGGGGCAGGTCCTGCCCCGATGTCTGCGAGTTATGGAGGGACGATTTCCGGATCACTTCGGATCGTACTGCGTGAGCATCCAAAGATAGTCGGAGGTCGTTGGGACGGCGGCATCCCACCGCTTCAGCAGGGCGTGACCATCGGCGTAGATCAAGCCGCCGCTTTTGGAGTGATAGGTGGCGGGTTTTTCGTTGCCCCACGTCGTGGCGCCGGTGTTCATGAACCATGAAGCGTCGTCGTTCGACTCGATGGATTCTTCGAGGAACACGAAGGTCTCCGTCGGCCGTTTGAAATGGTCGGTGGTTTGATACTTGATCGTCGCCGCGGCGTAACCGACCAGCCGGTTCATGGAAAACTGGCGGACATACTTGGGTGCCAGCACCGCCGCGCTGCCCGGGGCGGCGTCGGGGCGCGGGCAGCGAAACGAACCGGAGTTGGCGCCCAGATAACTACCCAGCAGCGCCTTGGTGACGTAATTGTCATTCGTCCGGTGGGTGGCGTTCTGCATGTTTCCCACGGCCCAGTTGAAAAGATAATTGCCGTTGGCATCGGGCGTCGGGGTGGTGCCCGGACCGTAGCCCGGCCCGCCCCAGCCGTAATTGTTGACGCATTGGTTGTTGTAGTCGCTGGCGTAAACCATCCATGCCAGCGAGATCTGCTTCTGGTTGGCGAGGCATTTGACCGCCATCGCCTTGGCTTTGGCGGAGCTGAGCGCCGGCAGCAGCATCGAGGCGAGCACACCGATGATCGCGATGACGACCAGCAGTTCGATGAGGGTGAAGGCCGACGCAGCCATCCGGGCGCGGAAACTGGTTGGACCGGTGGCGATGTCGTCCGGGACACCAGCGACCTGCTTTTTCGGACCAGCGCATTCGGCGCTTAGGGTTGAGTCGTGTGCTTGAAGTTTCATGATTTGCTACGTCCGGCGATTCTCACCAAAGAGTTAATCGGGGTCTCTTGGTCCAATCTTGTACACCTTGCCGTTCCTGCCAACAGTTTTTTGCGGAGTACTTCGGGCACCCTTCCGGCTTCTTGCCTCCCCCTGCGGCGGTGAAAGCGATTCGTGCCCTTGCCCTCGCGATTTTGCCGTCATTCCAGTCTTCCGCCGCCGGTCTCTTTGGGGGGAACGCTTTCACCGTGCTGTTCTCCCTGAAACTTCCCGCTGCTGGCGTCGTCCGAAACCCGCTTGAGTTCAATGCACATGATAAATTTCCATGCCCTTCGCCCGCTGCTGGCCTTCCTCCTGCTCGCCACCCCGGCCCATGCCGCCGCGCCATTTCTCGAGAAGGTGGACCTTTTCACCGCCAATCAGGATGGCTACAAGCTCTACCGCATCCCCGGCATCGTCACGACCCGCCGCGGCGTCGTTTTGGCCTACTGCGAGGCGCGCAAAAGCGATCGCGGCGACTGGGGCCAGATTGACATCCTTCTGCGTCGTTCAACCGACGGCGGCAAGACCTGGGGCCCCCGCAACACCCTCGCCAACGTGCCCGGGCCGAAATCCAAGAACCCCGTCGCGCTCGCCCAAAAACTGGCCACCCCCGGCGAAGTCACCTATAACAACCCCGTCGCCATCCCCGACTCCAACGGCGCGGTCCATTTTCTCTTCTGCCTCGAATACGCCCGTTGCTTCTACCTCCGCAGCGACGATGACGGCGCCACCTTCACCCCGCCCGTCGAGATCACCGCGTCGTTCGATGCCTTTCGTCCCGAATACGACTGGAAGGTTCTCGCCACCGGCCCCGGTCACGGCATCCAGCTCAGGAACGGTCGCCTCCTTGTGCCCGTCTGGCTCTCGCTCGGCACTGGCGGCCATGCCCACCGGCCCTCGGTGACGTCGGTCATCTACAGCGACGACCATGGGCGCACCTGGCAGCGCGGCGCCATCGCCGGACCCAACACCGGAGACTGGAGCATCCCGAACGAAACCTGCGCCGTGCAACTCGCCGACGGCCGCGTCCTCCTGAACATGCGCAGCGAATCCAAGGCCAACCGCCGTCTGCTCACCACCAGCCCGGACGGCGCCACCGGCTGGAGCCGGCCGCAGTTTCACGAGCAGTTGCTCGAACCCATCTGCATGGCCGGCATGGTCCGCCTGAGCGAATCCCCGGCCAGCGACCGGAACCGTCTGCTCTTCTCCAATCCCCACAATCTCTCCCGCACCGATGGCAAGGAAGCCCCGGGCAAGGGTCGCGATCGCAAGAATGTCTCCGTCAAACTCAGTTACGATGAAGCCGTCACCTGGCCCGTGAACAAGACCATCGAGCCCGGCTTCAGCGGCTACAGCGACCTCGCCGTGGCCGGCGACGGCACCATCCTCCTCTTCTATGAGCGCGGCAGCACCGACGGCAAAGACATCTATCGCACCGGCCTGCTCACCGTGGCGCGCTTCAATCTCGAATGGTTGACCGATGGTGCGGATGCGTTGCCCGGGGCTGGCAAACCAAAACCGTGAGCGCTCCGCCTCAACTGCGCCTCGGCCTGGCCCTGTGGCTGATCCTGGCCGGTGCCAGCATGGCGGCGGAAAGCACCGTTCGGCCCCTCCTCATCCCGTCTTTTGCCGATTCCATCACTCGCGGATCCTGCCTGGCCCGCCACGCGGACGGCCCGTTCAAGGGCGAACCCATCGGACTTCCCCATCCCGAAGGCGGTTGCTGGCGCAAGCCATTACAGGACCAACTGCGCGCGGCCGGCCGCCCTTGCGACTTCGTCGGTGAACTTCGCCACCACAGCTTGGGCATGAATGGTCAGGTGGACGCGGCCATCGTTCCCGACCATCACGGCCAGGCCGGCTTCAGCAACCGCCTCCTCCTCTCCGGTGGCATGGTGCCCACGTGCCGCGATCAACTTGTCCGCGCCGTCAACGCCAATTCTCCGCCGCCTGGTTTACCGCCTTGAAAGTCGCTGGCTTTGTCCCTCCCAAGTAGTAGTACAATCCCTCAACGACAACCCAAACCTACATGAAACCGTTCCCCTCCCCGGTGCCTGCGCTCGTCCTGATCCTAGCCACCCTCAGCCTCAGTCCTGCCCGAGCCAAGGACGCGCCCTCCCTCACCGCCCCCTTGCTACCCTTTGTGGAAAAGAACGAACTCGCCGGCGCCGTTGCCCTCGTCGCTTCCAAGGACAAGGTGCTCGCCGTCGAAGCCATCGGCTTTGCCAACCGCGCGACGAAGCAGTCGATGACCACCGATGCCCTCTTCTGGATCGCCTCCCAAACCAAGCCCATCACCGGCGCCGCCGTGATGATGCTGGTGGACGAAGGCAAGCTGACGCTCGACGACGCCGTCGAAAAATTTCTGCCCGAGTTCAAGGGCCAGAAACTCGCCGCCGGCAAAAACCCCGACGGCTCCGTGATCCTCAAGTCCCCCGCCCACCCCATCACCGTCCGCGAAGTGCTCAATCACACCAGCGGCCTGCCCTTCAAATCCAAAGCCGAAGACCCCACCCTCGACGGACTCACCCTCCGCGACGCCGTCCGCAGCTACGCCGCCACCCCGTTGGGCACCGAACCCGGCACGAAATACCTCTACTCCAACGCCGGCATCAACACCGCCGCGCGCCTGGTCGAAGTCCTCTCCGGCATGAGCTACGAAGCCTTCATGGACGAGCGTTTGTTCAAGCCGCTGGGGATGAAGGACACCACCTTCTGGCCCAGCCCCGAGCAACTCAAGCGCCTCGCCACGCCGCACAAGCCCAATGCCGCCAAAACCGGCCTCGAAACCAATTCGATCAGCCAGTTGCGCTACCCGCTCGACGACCGCGCCCGCCGCTTCCCGATGCCCGCCGGGGGCCTCTTCTCCACCGCCAGCGATGTAGCCAAGTTCTGCCAGATGGTGCTCAACGGCGGCGAGTTGAACGGCAAACGCTACCTCTCCGCCAAAGCCGTACAGACCATGACCGGTCGCCAGACCCCGGCGGGCATGAAGGAAAACTACGGCCTCGGCTGGTCCGCCGGCGCCACCTTCGGCCACGGCGGCGCCCTCGCCACCAACATGACCATCGATCCCGCCCGCGGCCTGATCTACGTCTGGCTCGTCCAGCACGCCGGCTTCCCCGGCGACGGCGCCAAAGCCCAGGGCGTTTTCCGCAAAACCGCCGAGGAACTCTTTGCCCCGCGCTGAACTGCATTTGATTACCGTCCTGTCCGCTGCGTCGGTTCTTTGGACAAATCAGCGAAACCCGCAACCTGTCTCACGATGAAAGCTCCCTACGTCATAACCCGTTCCCCGTTGTCCCGCCGCACCTTCCTGCGCGGCACGGGCGTCGCGCTCACGCTGCCGTTCCTCGACGCCATGCGCCCCGCGTTTGGCGCGGACGCCAGCAAGGCCCCGCCGCGCCGCATGGTCTGCATCGAGACGAACATGGGCATCCTCCCGCAGTTCTTCTTCCCCGAGAATGCGGGCAGGGAGTTCGCGCCCAGCCCGTATCTCGAGCGCCTGGCCGCGCACCGGAACCAGCTCACTGTCCTCAGCGGCGTGAGCCATCCGGGCGTCACCGGCGGACATGCGGCGGAGCGGTGCTTCCTCACCGGCACGCCGCACCCGGAGCGCGGCGGTTTCCGGAACTGGATTTCCCTCGACCAGTTCGCCGCCGAGCACGTCGGCAACCGCACACGCTACCCGTCGCTCGTGCTCGCGATGAGCAGCGAGGGCCAGACCTTGAGCTACACCCGCAGCGGCGCGCCCATCCCCGCGGAGAAAAGCCCGAAGAAGTTGTTCCAAAAACTTTTCATCCAGGGCAACCCGAAGGAAGTCGCCGCCAACGTCGAAGCCATCAAGCAGGGCCGCAGTCTGCTGGACTTCGTCGGCGACCAGTCCAAGCGCCTGAACCGCTCGCTCTCGAAGGCCGACCAGGCGCGGCTCGACCAGTATTACACCAGCGTCCGCGACCTCGAACAGCGCCTCCACAGCGCCGAGGAATGGGAATACAAACCCAAGCCCGTCGTCACCGCCAAGGCCCCCGAGGACATTGATGACGGCAAGGAGTTCGTCGCCAAGACGCGGCTGATGTTCGAGGTGATGAAGCTCGCGCTCGAGACTGATTCCACGCGCATCATCTCGCTCTTCATTGACACCGTGGTCATCCACAATATCACGCACCACGGCAACCGCCCCGAGGCGCTGGCGGAACTGCGCGGTCACGAGGAGAAGCAGTTCGATGCGCTCAACGGCTTCCTCACCGCGCTGGCCGGGACGAAGGAGGAAAACCAGTCGCTCCTCGACCGCACGATGGTCCTCTACGGCACGCCGATGGGCAGCGCCAACTCGCACTCGAACGTGAACCTGCCCGTGTTGCTCGCCGGCGGCGGCTTCAAGCACGGCCAGCACCTCGCCTTCGACAAGGTCAACAACCACCCGCTTGCCAACCTCTACGTCTCGATGCTGCAACGCCTCGGTGTCGAGGCCGGCACGTTCTCCACCGGCAAGGGCACGCTGCGCGGGCTGGAGCTGGCGTGATACAGAATGAGATTCACAAAATCATGGATCACAGAATCATAATTTTCCCCATGATTTTGTGCTCCATGATTCTGTGAACAGGCTCCTCTCCCAATGCCCATTCACGTTTCCCGCCCCATCGAGGTGTTCGACCAGGAGCGCTTTCATCAAGTGGACAGGCAGGTCACCGGGCTCGCCTTTGCCATCCACAACCAGTTTGGCCGTTACCTCGACGAGAAGCTCTACCAGCGCGAGCTCACGCGCCGATGCCGTGCCGCCGGAATGAACGTCGAGGCAGAACTCCGCATCACCGCCAGTCTGGACGACTTCAGCAAAGACTATTTGGCCGACCACCTGGTCAACGGTGGCGTCATCATCGAGGCCAAGGCCGCGTCCACGCTCATCCCGGCACACACCGGCCAGACCTTGAACTACCTGTTCCTCTGCGGTCTTCACCACGCCACGCTGCTCAATTTCCGAACCGACCGCGTGCAGCACAAATTCGTCTCGACGAAGCTGACCCCTGCTGACCGTCAGCACTACGAAGTCGTCGCCGCCGGTTGGCGCACCGTCAGTCCCGAGTGTGACCGCCTGCGCTCCCTCCTGCTGCGAATGCTTGCCGAATGGGGAACCCATCTGGACCCGTTGCTGTATCGGGACGCGTTGACTCATTTCCTTGGCGGCGAGACCCGGGTGGTGCGCGAAGTCGGCGTGAACTCGGAAGGCGCGTCGCTGGGCGGCCAGACGATGCACCTGCTCACCGAGGACATTGCCTTCTCCGTCACCGCCTCCACCCATCAGCCGGAATCCGTCTTCGAGCACCAGCAGCGGTTCATCCGCCACACCCCGTTGCGCGCCATCCAATGGGTGAACTTCAACCACTCGCAAATTGAACTGCGGACAATCGAACGACGATGAAGGCTGGCCACACAATCAGGAAGCAAGGAGTCGTTCACAGAATCATTTTTCCCGGCATGATTTTGTGCTCCATGATTCTGTGGACCTCGGGCCGCGCCGCTGAAACCAAACTGGCTCTGTTCTTCTCCAATCATTGTGTCGAGTGCCATGGCGCGGACACGAAGAAGGGCAATCTCGACTTTGCTTCACTCAAGCCGGACTTCGCCGACGCAGAAAACTTCGCGCGGTGGGTGAAGGTGCATGACCGCATCGAGTCGGGCG
>CAZUUP010000283.1:0-7664 GCA_964623105.1 uncultured Akkermansia sp. | reverse complement strand
TCACGCGCACGTCGGCCTCGAAGCCGGTTTTGTCGAGCTGGAAGCGCTTCCGCAACACCACGCCCGCGCCCGCCGGCACGCGCACGCGGAACGTCTCGCTGCCGCCGTTCGCAAACTCCACGCCCGCCCACGACCCCGCCTCGCCGCCCACGTTCGCGCCCGTCAGCACCGCCGGTTTTCCGCCCGTCTGCTGATACCCGGCCACCGCGCCCGTCGCGGGCGTGAAATTCGCCAGCACCCGTTGCGGCCACGCGCCCTCGGCCCCGTCGCGCACCTGCAACCGCTGCAACGCCTCGGCCGCCGCTTCCTTGCCCGCCGCAATCGTCAGCAACACCGGCACCGTCCCCACCGGATACCAGCCGCTCTCCGCCGCGACGACGCTGCCGAAAGCATCCTCCGCCGCCTCGACCAGCAACCCCGTCCCCGCCAGCGACAGCCCGCCCAGCGGCCCGTTGCGCCACGCGACCAGCAACTGTTTCCCGCCCGCCTTGCGCCGGAACAGCGCATACCGCGTGCGCCCCGGCAGCACGTCCGGCACCTCGCCGTCGGCCAGCGGTTCGAGTTGGTCGAGCAGCGGCCGCAGCCGCGCCAGCGCCCACCACGCGGGCTTGAGCTGATACGTCAGCGGCTTCTCGATCAGCGGCGGAATGTTCAGCGAACGCCGGTGCAGCAGGCCCGTGCCCGGCCGCTCGTAATCGCCGTTGTGCATCGACAGCGCGGGCCGCACGCCGAGGCTGCGCAACAGCAAATCCGTCCGCACCAGATACCCCGCCTGCTCAAACACATTCAGCCCGTCCCGCGTCGTCTCCACCGCCCAGTCCAGCTCGGTGAAATACAGCACCTTCTCGCGTTTGCCCGGCGGATTGATGAGGTCGGACAGCTCGCGCGCAAACCGCGTCACCTCGAAATCCTCCGGCGACATCCGCCCCGCATCGAGCCGCACGTTCACGCCGCCGAACGTGTCGAGCGCGCCGAGCTTTTTCAGTTCCGCGAGATAAGGCAGCGCCGTCGCGCGGTTCATGCCGCCGATGATGAGCGGCGTCTGCGGGCAATACGCGCGCCGCCACTTGTCCGTGACCTGCAAAAATTTCACGAACTTCTCCGGCGGCATCGCCAGCGTGCTCGTGCCGTCCGGGTTGTCCCACAACACGAAGCCGCCCACGTCGCGGCCCATCGAGCGCATCACCTCGCGCACATAATTCTCCCAGTCCTCGAGCCGCTGCGGGATGAGGAAAATATCCACGCCCTGCCCGACGTGGCGGAACAGCCGCACAAAATTCCCCGCCTTCACCCGCTCGTAGCCGATGCCCGCCGCCCAATACGAACTGAACCCGAGCAGCATCCACGGCTCGGTGCCGTTCTCGCGCACCCGCGCACAGCGCGGCCGCATCGTGTCCGGCTGGAAATTGCCCGGATGATATTCCACCCAGTCCCAGTCCTCATCGAGCGGCGTGATCGGATCGCGCAACGGCCCGCGCAGCTTCCACTCGTCCTGCAACGCCGCGACGACATTCGTCCCGAGCAACGGCTCGAGCGCGCCCACGATCACGTCCTCCTCCACGCTGCCCACGGTCTTGCCGTTCTCCTGCAATTCGAGCCGCACGAGAAACGCCCCCGCGTTCAGCGGCGGATCGAGCGCCACTTCCAGCGGCTGGCCCGGCGCGAGCGTCACGTCGCCCGCCGGCGGCGCGGCCACGCGGCGACCGCGCCAGTCGAACACGCCGCCGGTCAGCCGCACTGCGCGCGGCGTGGTGTCCGCGTTCGCCACGCGCAGACGCATCCGCCCGCCGGGCGCGAGCACGTTCGCCTCGCCCGCCTGCACCAGCGCGAACGACACGCGCGCCGCCGGCTCCGCGTGCGTCCGCACCTCGACATCGTCCACGTACAAAACGCCGTTCGTGAGATTCGTGCCGACCAGCCGCGTGTCCGTCGCCAGATGCAACCCGAGCGGATAACTCGGCGTGAACGACAGAATCGGCAGCGGCTGATCCCACGTCGGCGGCACGACCGGAAGCTGGAACTGCAACTGCCGCCAGCCCGTCCAGTCCACGCGCACCGCGTTCTGCAACTCGCCCGCCACGCGCGGCAGGAACAGGTCGAACTGCAAATTTTGCAGGCCGTGCTTCACGCCACGCTTGTCGCCTAGCAGCGGATAAAACAACACGCCAGAGTTGTCGCCATAGAGCCACAGCGACAACTCCACCGCCTGTCCCGGCAGCGGCGGATCGACGGAGACCAATGAAACCGGCTTCTTCTCCTTGTCCCAGCGCAGCGCGAGCGAGCGCTTGCCCGAGTGCGCCTGCTCGGTCGTCGTCTGCGCGTCCGTCTCGCCCTCGCCCGGCGCATCCTTGATGCCCTGCGCCTTCAGCCCGAGAAAACCGCGCGGTGTCTCGAAGTCCGCCACGCGCGCGACCGTATCCGGCTTGGACAACGCAATCGCCCGCGTCGCCGACACCGACGCGTCCTGCGTATCGACGACCGTCACCTTCAACCGCAACGGCCCCGCCGCCGCCGCGAGCTGCGTCGCCACCGCCGCGAGATCGATCTTCGTCTCCTGCGCGCGCCCGAAGCCCAGCTCGAATTTGAACTGCCCCGTCGCCACCACGCGGCTCGCCCGGTCCTGCACCTCCCAGTTCGCCTCGACCTTGCGCGACCCGAGCCGCGCGCCGTTGTGAACCGTCAGCCACGCATTGCGATTCGCCGCCCACGCCTGTCCCGGATCCTCGTAGCTCACATGCGCCGTCAGCGTCTCGGCGTTCGCCACCTGCGTCTCCGCATACACCGGCCCGAGCAGCACCGTGCCCGGCTCGACGGATTGCCCCGCGTAAATGCGAAACGCCGTCAGCTCCAGCGGCATGTCGAGGTCGGGACTCGAACCTTTGAGCGTGTTGCTCCCGATTCCGTTGCCCGGCAGCTCGACGCGAAAATAGCGCCAGTCGGTGAAATCCAGCGTGCAGACCTTGCGCTCGCCGTTGTCGATGCGCTTCCAGCCGCCGGCGTAAAAATCCGCGAGGTCCGTGTAATCCAGGAACAGCGCGTACAAATCCGACTTGCTCCCGTCGCCCTTCACCCACACGCCGACGGCGTAGGCGTTGCCCGCGAGATAGCGGTCGATGCCGCGATACACCACGCCCTCGCCGCCGCTGTACTCGAGCTTCATCGCGAGGCGTCCCGGCGGTTGCGCCTGCGGATTCGCGGCGGCCGCGGCCTTGAGTTCCTCCGCGCCGACCTCGACGCGGCTCAGGCGCGTGGTGGTCTGCGTGAGCGGATTGCCGCGCTGCGATTCACCGTGCGCCCAGTACACCCAGTTGCGGTGATCGCGCGCGATCGTCGCGCCATTGGCCGACATCGTGCCGCTCGTGAACCAGTGCGAAAAGAGCATCCCCATGTCCGCGTGCAGCACCGTCGCGTTGCCCATCACCAGCGTCTGCTCGATCCGCTCGTTCAACGTCGGCAGGTCGGGACTCACGATGTCGCCCGTGATTTTGAACGGCGGCAGGAAGGCGGCGAGTTGATCGGGCTTCAAGGCGAGCAGCACTTCCTTCGAATCCCGCGCGCCGAGTTGCAGCGTGAAATCGCGGTCGGCCACAAGGTTCTGATTGCGGTCGGTCATCGCAATGCGCAACTGCAGTTTCACCGGCTGATTCGCAAAATTCCGCCCGTCGAGAAACAGCGACACTGCCGGATCAAAGTTCCGCACCAGCGGACCGAACACGCCGCCGCTCACCGCAAACGTCGGCGCATTGGCCGTCGGATACAGCCGCAGGTCATCGAGAAAAATCGTCCCCTGCAACGGCATTCCCTCGCCCGCCTTGCCCGGCTTTCCCGAAATGCTGATGCGCTCCAGCGCCGCCACGCGCCCCTCGGGAATGCCCGTCGCATCCAGCGTGAGTTCGCGCCAATCCGCGAAATCCAGCGGCACGCCCGGTAGCGTGAGCGACGACACCCGCACCGCCCGTTTGCCTTTCGCATCCGCTTCCATCTCCGCGTGCCGCAGCACGAACTGGAGCGTGTTCGTCGAGCCATCGCCTTTGACCCACACCTTCACGCGCCCAGCCGACAACGTGTACGGCTGTTCGCCCAGCGGCAGGTCCGCGCTGCGCCGTTGCGCATCCAGCGTGTACTCCAGCCGCGCCGCCGCGAGCCCGACCTTCACCTCGTTCGTCTGCAACGTCGTGCGAATACCCGCGCTCGACGGCAGCGCCGTGGAAAAATTATGCCCCACCACATGCGGCTGCGCGCCCACCGACGCCACGCACGCGAGCAAGACAAACAGGAGCGCGGGGAAGAGGCGGAGCGCCCCCGGAGCGCGGCCTTCAGGCCGCTTCACCGTCCATAGCAATCGTTGCGAGAATTCGTCCCAGGCCCGTTGAAACGCCCAGGGCGTCCGTCTCCCTCGCCCCGTGAGGCACGAACGGGGAGAGGGTCGGGGAGAGGGGTGCTTCACACTGCCGAGCGGACCATCCTTGCGCAGCGCCTCCTCTCCCCGGCCCTCTCCTCCGTTCCGAACGGAGGAGAGGGAGACGGAGGTCTCGGCGCGGTCTGCACGGGCTTGCGCAAGAACTGATCTGGCGGGGGCGCACGAACTACCCGGCACCTTCTCGCCCCGAGCGCTGAAGCGGCGTAAACGCCGCGCTCCTGCCGCGGCGTCCGCCGCAGAAATAGGTGGCACAGCCGACCCGCCTGTGCCGTCCGGCCACTGGCCGGACGGAACGGAGGGGCGGCTACTCCCTGTGAGTGACACCCCAAAAAGTTCGCGCGTCGTCCCCGCTCCGCGCGGCGAGTCGCCGCTCGGCACAGGCCAGTGGCCTGTGCTACCCGGCGACTTCGTCGCCACCGCCCCGGAGTTCGGATTCATGATCGCCGGTGTGTAGATTCGCATTGGGCGTTATGCCTTTCAGATGTTCCGAAGTGGAGAATTCAAACCCGCAGAACGAGCGTTCCAAAGCTTGCTGCAACCCCAACGGGGTTGTGTCCTCCAGCCCAGGGTTGCGAGGAACGAGCTACCCTGGGTAACCATGGAAAATATTTTCAACCCCAATGGGGTTGCGGACCGCCGCTCGAAATCCGCCGCAACCCCGTTGGGGTTGTGTGCCGCAAAACCGCCTACCCAGGGTAGCTCGTTCCTCGCAACCCTGGGCTGAAGGCCGGAATCCCGTTGGGATTCTCTGGAGTTTGGACGTTTTCGTTCGGCCGCGGCCCCCGCGCCACCGCCGGAGCGCGACCGGTCCCCGGTCGCAGCGCGTGCGCATACGAGTGGGCGGCCCGGAAACATCCCGGCCCCCTGGCGAGTTCGCTGCCGCTGCGGGCAGGGACCGCCCGCGCTCCTCAGAAAATGTCCAAACTCCAAGGAATCCCGTTGGGATTCTGCGGAGGAGTTTCCGGAAGGCTTTCGCATTGGGAGTGTTCTCAAAACCACCGCGTTACTTCTTCTTCGGCGCCGCCGCCGGCTTCGGCGTGGTCCCCACCTTCGCTGGCGGACGCGGCGCGGGCTTCGCGGCCGGCCCCGAGCCTTTCACCTGCCACACGCTCGCCGCGCCATCGAACAGCGCGTACGTCCGCGGCGGGCTTTTGAAATTCACCGACGCCTGCCCCGTGACCAGCAGCAGCTTCCCCTGATACGCCAGCACCGACAGCACCTTGCCCGTCCTCGACGGCGCAACGAACCGCTCGTCCGCCTTGCCATCCGCGCGCACCAGCACCTGCAAGCCCTCCGTCGTCGGCACCAGCACCTGCGTCTCCGTCGCAATCGGCTGCCCCGAAACAAACGCGTCCAGCCGCCGCTGCCACCGCACCTTTCCATCGGTGCCAAACAACGCCGCATCGCCATGTTCGCTCAGGAAAAACACCCCGTCCGGCGTCACCAACGGACACGCCGTCACGTAACCGCCGACCGGCTTCTTCCACAGCGCCTTCCCGTCCGCTGCCGCGAAGCAATGCGCCACGCCCTGCTCGTCGCCCACGTACACGCGCCCGCCCGCCACCGCCACGCTCCCGCGCGTGTGCGGCGCGACCGGCGCCTTCCACACGAGCAGACCCGACGCCGCATCCACGGCGTAACAGAAGCCGTCGCCCGACGTGAAGATCACGCGCCCGCCCGCGAGCGCCGCGCTGCCGCGCACATCGCCGCCCGTCGCGAACTCCCACAGCAACGTCCCCGAATGCACATCGAGCTTGTACAACCGCCCGTCATCCGAGCCAAAATAAACGTCGTCCCCGTCCGGCACCGGCGACGAATACACGCGACCGCCCGTCGGGAAACCCCACAGATACGTGCCGTTGTCCGCCACCGCGTGCAGCCGGTTGTCCGCCGAACCCACCAGCAACCGCCCGAGATGCCGCGCCGGCGTGGTCGTGGGCGTGATGGTTTGCAGCGGCCACGTCGGGCCGTTGCCGAGTCGCCGGTCGCGCGCCGGCGCGTCGGGCGCGGGCAGTTGCAGCGAACGAATCTGCCCCGCCGGATCAGCCAGCGTCAGCACCCCGTTCAGCACCGTCGCACCCGCATGAAACGCCGGGTCGAGCCGCTGGCTGCCGAACACTTCGTAATCGCCCGTGAAATCCGCGGGCAGCTTCGCCGGCACATGCGTCGGGCCGCCCATGAACATCGGCCACGCCTCGGCATCCGCGAGCTTCGTCCCGCCCTCCTGCTCCGGCCCGCCCAGCGGACCATAAACCTCGATCTCCGTGATGCTCTCGTGATGCGCCCGATACAGCGGCAGAATCTTCATCGAGTCCGTGAACACCGGCTTCGCGAAATGCACCACGATGAAGCGCTTCTTGTTCCCCCGCACCAGCGCGACCGACTCGGGCACCTTCGTCTTCGTATTGTTCGCGAGAATGCTGAGCGTCGTGTACACATCGTCCGGCCGCGCGTTGTTCAGATAAATCACCAGATGCGACACGTACGCGGGCTTCGGCATCACCACGCTGAAGCCCATCACGTCCGGTTGGTATGACCACACCGCGCCGACGTCATCCAGCCGGCCGTTGTGCAGAAACGCCTGCTCCTGGGTGTAAATCGTCGCCACATTCGACGGACCCTGCTTGTAACCCGCCACATGACTCCGGTTCATCAACCGGGATCGCAACGTCTGCGGGATGCGGTCGTATTGCACGCGGATGTCGCGCACAAACGTCGGCTCGACTGCCGCCAGCTCCGGGTCCGCCAGCAGGTTTGCCGACGGGAACCGCACTGCGCGCAGGCTCACGTCATCCAGCACCACGCGCCCGCCCACGGCCTCGAAACCCACCTCGAGTGACTTCGTCCCCGCGTAACTCTTCACCGCCAGCCGCCCGAACAACCACTGCCCTGGACGCCCCTTGAACTCCGACGCCGTCAGCGCCGACTTCGCGCCGTCCTTCAATTCCACGCCCGCCGTCAGAGTCGCGCCCGCGCCCTCCAGCCGGTAGCGAAACTCCAGCAGATACGTCGCCGACGGCACCACGCGCCGCCCGACCGCCTGCGTCACCAACTGCCCGTTCAACGCCAGCGCCCGCTTGCCCGCGAAGCCCGGCGTCACAAATTCCAGCTTCCCCGTCACGGCCTTCCACGCCTCGTCGGACTCGAAGCCGCTGTTCGTCAACTGCTCGATCCCGTGCCGCAGAATCTGGTCGTACTCGCCCGGCTGATCATCGTTCACCGGGAAAAAGTCCGCCGTGGAATC
>CAZUUP010000282.1:0-7699 GCA_964623105.1 uncultured Akkermansia sp. | reverse complement strand
ACGTTCGGGTTGACGAAGAGCGGACGAACCAACTCCCTCTCCCAGCGGGAGAGGGCTGGGGTGAGGGAGAACGGCAACGAATTGCCAACCAGCACCCAAGAAACTCAGATGCGCCCGAACGTTGAACGTTGAACGTTGAGCGTTCCCAAGCTTTCCCCCTTTGAGCTTTGAGCTTTGAGCTTTGAACTTTGAACTTTAACCGCGCGCCCTCTTCACATACTCCACCACCGCCCGATCATCCTCCCCCGCCGCCCACACCACGCGCAAAAAATCCGCCAGGTGAACATTCACCCCGCGCAAAAACGGCCGGTCCCCGCCGCACCCGTACATCAGCTCCGGCGGCATCTCCCCGCGCAGCTTCGCCCGCGCCTTCACGATCAGCCGTGGCAGCCACGCAATCCCGTCCACCGCCGCCGACTTCGCCGGCAACGACTCCATCGCCACCACGCGCTTCGACCACTTCCCCTTCTGCTCGAACAAAAAGAACTCCCGCCGCACCGCCGTCACCAGCAAGGTCGCCTCGAACGACGGCTCACCCCCGCGCGCATGATCCTCCACGAAATCGAAAATCTCCTGCGGCACCGCCCCCAGCGTCGCCAGAAACGCCGTCTGCTTCGCCGAAAACATGCTCGCCGCCTCCCGCTTCCCGCCGCGATACGCCAGCACCGACTTCTCAAACAATTCCCGAAACTCTTCCGCCCAATCGTAAGGATTATGCATGCCCCGCATCCTACCCGAACCTTCCGTCGCCCCACAACGCCGATCACGTCCCGGCCCAGTCTTGCCCGCCGGCCCATCCCCGGCCCCACCCATAAGACGCGACCATCCCGCAACGCTCGTCCCATTGCGGCCTTCCCGACCTCCTTCCGCATGAATGATTTTTAATCCTGCACTCATGATCGCTTCATCCGGCTTTGTCACCGTTGCCCCAATGATATACCCGCTCGGCTACACCGTCCCGCACCCACCCCAAATCCCGCATCCCGCGAAACCTTGGAGTGACGCAACCCCTCACCGTTTGTAATCTCCCCGCGTCCCAAAAAGACACTCCCTCATGCGCCTGCTCGTCGTCGAAGATGAAAAGAAGCTCGCGGACTTCGTCGCCCGCGGACTTCGCGCCGAACGGTTCGCCGTGGACGTCACCCATGACGGCACCTCCGGCTGGGAGATGCTCGCCGCCTGCCATTACGACCTCCTCATCCTCGACCTCATGCTCCCCGGCCTGCCCGGCAACGACCTCCTCCAGCGCCTCCGCCGCGCCCGCAAAGAACTGCCCGTCCTCGTTCTCACCGCCCGCGACGCCACTGCCCACAAAGTCGAAACCTTCGAGGCCGGCGCCGACGACTACCTCACCAAGCCGTTTGCCTTCGCCGAACTGCTCGTCCGCGTCAAAGCCCTCCTTCGCCGCGGCTCCACCGCCCGCACCAACGTCCTCCGCGTCGCCGACCTCGAACTCGACCGCCTCACCCAGCAGGTTCGCCGCGCCGGTCTGCGCATCGATCTGACCGGCAAGGAATACGGCCTGCTTGAATACCTCATGGCCAACGCCGACCGCGTTCTCTCGCGCACCATGATCATCGAGCACGTCTGGGACCAGAGCTTCGCCGGCCTCACCAACATCGTGGACGTTTACGTCCGGCACCTGCGCGCCAAAGTGGATGACCCCCACCCGCGAAAGCTCATCCGCACCGTCCGCGGCGTGGGCTACTCCATCAGCGATCCCGCCGCCGCATG
Organism: uncultured Akkermansia sp.; assembly: GCA_964623105.1. Lineage (GTDB taxonomy): Bacteria > Verrucomicrobiota > Verrucomicrobiia > Limisphaerales > BJHT01 > BJHT01. The sequence continues at coordinate 5,965 of CAZUUP010000282.1, read as the reverse complement.
AACCCCCGCTCCATCACCTTCCAGCTCACGGCCTGGTATGCGGCGCTCCTCACCGCCGCCTTTCTCCTGCTCGGTGTCTTCCTGTTTTTCGGCATGCGGCACCACCTCCATCGCAGCCTCGCCGATTCCCAGACCAAACGCGCCCGCGTCATTGCCGACACCCTCGTCGCCCGCGTGCCGGAAACCGGCGAAGCAGCGCTCCCACAGGAAATCTCCGACCGCTACGCCCCCGAAATCAACAGTCGCTTCATCCGCATCACCCACCGCGACCGCGGCGTTCTCTACACCTCCGCCGCGCCCCGCGACGCCAGCTTCGATCCCTTGCTGATTACGCCATTGCCGCAGCCGCTGGGGAAAACGTTCACACGCATCGAACGTCCCGCCGACGGCAACGACCTCCTCATCGTCACCGTCCCCTATCCCGCCGTCGGCACGGCAGCCTACGCGGTCGAAACCGGCGCCCCGCTCGCCCCCGCCAAAGCCGTCATGCGCGACTGGCTCTTCACCCTCGCCCTCGCCTTCCCCGTCGTCATCCTCGGTGCCGTTGGCGGCGGCTGGTTTCTCGCCCGCCGCGCCTTCTCCCCGGTCGAACGCATCATCCGCAGCGCCGAACAAATCACTCTCCGCAACCTCGCCACCCGCCTTCCCGTCGCCCGCACCGGCGACGAACTCGAACGCCTCTCCGCCGCCCTCAACCACATGATCAGCCGCCTCGATGTCGCCTTCCAGCACAACCGCCGTTTCATGGCCGATGCCTCGCACGAACTGCGCACCCCCCTTACCATCATGCGCGGAGAACTTGAGTCCATCCTCTCCCAGTCCCCGCCCGCACCCGACCTGCCCGAACGCCTCGCCAGCGTCCTCGAAGAAGTCGAACGCCTCGCCAAAATCGTCGAAACCCTCTTCGCCCTCTCCCGCCTCGATGCCGGCGAGGCCCAGGCCGAATCCGTCCGCTTTGATCTTGCCCAGCTCGTTACCAGCACCGCCGAACAAATGTGCCTCCTCGCCGAGGACAAGCACATCACTGTCACCTGCCGCGCCGACGGCGAAGTTCCGGTCGAGGGCGACCGCGCACGCCTCAAACAGGTCGTCGTCAACCTCCTCGACAACGCCATCAAATACACCCCCGCCAACGGCCGGATCAACCTCCGCACCAGCATCCACGACGGCCGGGCGCTTCTCGAAATCGAGGACACCGGCATCGGCATCCCCGCCGACGCCCTCCCCCGCGTCTTCGAACGCTTCTTCCGCGTGGACAAGGCCCGCGCCCGCGCCATGGGTGGCGCCGGCATCGGCCTCTCCATCGTCAAGGCCATTTGCGCTGCCCACGGCGGACAAGTCGCAGTCGCCAGCGTCGAAGGCCAGGGCACCCGCTTCAAAGTCACCCTCCCCCTCGCCCCCGCCGCCACCCGAAAGGAAAGCTCCCATGCCGCTCAATGATTTTTTTCCCTCTCTCCCCCGCCCGCTCGTCGCCGCCGCCATTCTCGCCCTCGCCACGACCGCCTGCCGCCAGACCGGTCACGAAACCGCGGACTCCAGCCAGGGTCCCCGCGCCAAAACCCCGCTCGTCGCCGTCACCCCCGTCACCCGGGACAGTCTCAGCCGCCAACTCGTCTTCGACGCCGAGTTCCGCCCCTATCAAGACATCGACCTCCACGCGCACGTCGCCGGTTTCGTCCAGCAGATGAACGTTGACGTCGGCGACCACGTGACCAACGGCCAGCTCGTCGCCGCCATCGAAATCCCCGAATTCAAGGAGGAACTCGAACGCGCTCTCGCCGTCAAACACCGCGCCGAGGAGGACGTCAAACGCGCCGAGGAGGATGCCCGCCGCGCCGAACTCGACATCGCCCGCGCCGACGCCGGCCTCAAACGCGCCGAGGCTGCCCACGCCGAGGCGCGCCTCACCTACGATCGCTACGCTGCCGTCAGCAAATCCCAGCCCGGCCTCATCGCCCAGCAGGAACTCGATGTGTCGCAATCCCGCGAACGCACCGCCGCCGCCGCCGCCGAGGAAGCCCGCGCCGTTCAGGCCTCCGCCCGCGCCACCGCCGCCGCCGCCCGGGCCTCCATCCTCGCCGTCCGCGATGGCGTCCTCGTCGCCCACGCCGACGTCCACCGCCTCGAAGCCAGGCAGTCCTTCACCCGCATCACCGCCCCCTTCGCCGGCGTCATCACCCGCCGCTTCTCCGACGTCGGCGATCTCGTCCGCGGCGGTCTTTCCCCCAGCGCACCCGCCGTTCCCATCGTCCGCCTCGTCGCCGTGGACCGCCTTCGCCTCGTCTTTCCCGTCTCCGCCTCCCACGTCGCCCGCGTCAAACCCGGCACGCCCATCACCATCACGGTCCCCCATCTCTCCCGCAAAATCTCCGCCAGCGTTTCCCGCATCACGGGCGAAGTTGACGCCGCCACCCGCTCCATGGAAGCCCAGGCCGATGTCCCCAATCCCGGCCGTGAACTCATCCCCGGCATGTACGCCAGCGTCGCCCTCGTCCTCGACCAGCGCGAAAAAGTCCTCGCCCTCCCGCAGACCGCCCTCTCCCGCGGCAACCCCCGCACCGTCGCCCGCGTCAATCCCGACGGCGCGGTCGAGGAACGCGTCGTCAAACTCGGCCTCGAAACCGCCCAACTCGCCGAGGTCCTCGACGGTCTCCTCGAAAACGACCTCGTCATCATCGGCAGCCGCTCCCAATTGCAACCCGGCCAGAAGGTCACCACCAAACTCGTTCCTCCGACCACACCGCACTGAACCTACGGCCCATGAATTCCTCCCCCCTGCCTCCACCACGAAAACCTGCGACCCACCCCCATCCTTCGCCGGCTACCCGACCTGCATCCCTCGAACTCGTCCGCCGCGCCAACGGCCATCTTCCCCCATGAACACTCCGCCCGCCCCCGAAACCCTTGCCGCCCTCCGCGCCCTCGACACCTGCGCCGTCGCCAACGCCATCGAAACCTTCAACGTCCGCCTCCGCGACCAAGGCTTCACCGACCCCTCCATCCGCTGCCTTTTCCCCCACCTGCCCCCGCTCGTCGGCCACGCCTTCACCCTGCGCATCCGCGCCTCCGGCCCGCCCATCGATGGCCACCCACCGCTCGAACGCAATGACTGGTGGGACCAACTCCTCGCCCTCCCCGCTCCGCGCATCGTGGTCATCCACGACACGAGCGAACGCCCCGGCCACGGCTCGTTCCTTGGCGAAGTCCACGCCCACATCTTCCAGGCCCTCGGCTGCGTCGGCGTCCTCACCAACGGCTCCGCCCACGACCTCGCAGGCATCGAAGCCACCGGCCTGCAGGTCTTCGCCGGCAGCGTCGCCGTCTCCCACGCCTACGTGCATCTGGTGGACTCCGGCCAACCCGTGGTCATCGGCGGCCTCACCATCCGGCCGGGCGATCTCCTCCACGGCGACCGCCACGGCATCGTCAACATTCCCCCGGCCATCGCCCCCCAAATCCCCGCCGTCGCCGCCCGCCAGCGCGAATCCGAACGCCGCCTCCTCGCCCTCTGCCAGTCGCCCGACTTCACCCTCGAACGCCTCCGCGCCGCGCTGAAAGGAACGCCGTCCGCATGACCCGCTTCGCCCTCCGCTACCCCTACCTCACCATCGTTGCCTGCCTGCTCACCTGCGTCGTGGGCACCACCAGCCTCGTGCGGATGCCGGTTGATCTCTTCCCGAAAATCAACATCCCCGTCGTCGTCGTCGCCACCTTCTTCACCGGCATGCCGCCCGAGCAGATCGAGAACAACATCACCGGCCGCTTCGAACGCTTTTTCACGCTGGCCAGCGGCATCGAACACATCGAAAGCCGTTCGCTGCCCGGCGTAAGCCTCATCAAAATCTATTTCCAGCCCGGCCAGAACGCCGACACCGCCGTCAGCACCATCGCCAACCTCGCCTCCGCCAATCTCCGCCGCCTCCCGCCCGGCACACTCCCGCCCGTCGTCCTCAAGTTTGACGCCTCCAGCCTCCCCGTTTGCCTCATCACCCTCAAAGGCGAGGGCCTCACCGAGACCCAGCTCCGCGACAACGGTCAATACGCCGTCCGCAACCAAGTCGCCGGCGTCCCCGGCGCTTCCGTCCCCCAGCCCTTCGGCGGCAAATACCGCCAGATCATGGTTTATGTGGACCCGCTCAAACTCGAGTCGCACCAGCTCTCCGTCATGGATGTCGTCCGCGCCGTCAACGACTCCAACCTCATCCTCCCCGCCGGCGACGTCCGCCTCGGCCCGTTCACCTACAACGTCTATGCCAACTCGCAGCTCCGCGATGTCGAGGACGTGAACAAGCTCCCCCTCAAAACCGTGGGCAACTCCTCCGTGCTCGTCGGCGACGTCGGCATCGCCAAGGACGCCTACCAGCTTCAGGCCAACGTCGTCCGCGTGGACGGCCAGCGCTCCGTCTATCTCCCCGTCCTCAAGCAGGGCGGCGACGCCAACACCATCGCCGTCGTGGACGGCATCCGGGAAAAACTCGCCAATCTTGTCGATGTGCCCCGGGAACTCGTCCCCAACGTGGTTTTCGACCAGTCCGTTTTCGTCCGCGACGCCATCTCCAACCTGCTGCACGAAGGTGCCATCGGCCTCGTGCTCACCGGCCTGATGATCCTCGTCTTCCTCGGCAGCCTGCGCGGCACGCTCGCCGTGTTCCTCTCGATTCCCCTCTCGGCCCTCGCCGCCTTTCTTGCCCTCTCCCTCGGCGATTCGACCGTCAACACCATGGTCCTCGGGGGCCTCGCCCTCGCCTTCAGCCGCCTCATTGATAACTCCGTCGTCGTCCTCGAAAACATCTTTCGCCATCTCGAACTCGGCGAATCCCCCGCCGTGGCCGCCGAACAGGGCGGCCGCGAAATGGCCCTGCCCGTGCTTGCCGCGACGCTCACCACCGTGGTCGTCTTCTTCCCCGTGACGCTGCTCTACGGCGTCAGTCGCTTCCTGTTCATGGCCCTCGCCCTGGCGGTCATCCTTTCCATGTTCGCCTCGTATGTCGTCGCCCTCACCGTCGTGCCGGTCTTCTGCGCCCGGTTCATCAAGGGCCACCAGCACGACCACGACCCCAGCGAGGGCGGCGGCTTCAATCACTGGTTCAACCTCAAGTTTCACACCTTCCTCGGCGGCTACGAACGCGTGCTCAACCTCGCGCTCCTCCGCCCGCTCGCGACGGTGCTCACCATCATCGGCGTCTTTCTCCTGAGCCTCGGGCTTTACCCCGCGTTGCGCGTCGCCTACTTCCCGCGCACCGACCCCGGCCAGTTTGTCATCAATCTAAAGGCCCCCACCGGCACCCGCGTCGAGATCACCGAGCAATACACCGCCAGGATCGAGGCCCTCATCCGCGCCGAGATTCCCCCGGAGGACATCGACGTCATCGTCGCCAACATCGGCGTCCAACCCGGCTTCAGCTCCATCTACACCAGCAACTCGGGCCAGCACACCGCCACCATCCAGGTCAGCCTCAAGAAAAAGCGGCACCACGGCAGCTACGAATACATGGCCCGCGTCCGCCGCCGGTTTCAGGCCGACCTGCCCGAACTCAGCGCCTATTTTCAGGCCGGCGGCCTGGTCGATGCCGTGCTCAACCTCGGCCTGCCCGCCCCCATCGACATTCAGGTCACCGGCTCCAACCTCGATGCCACCCACGCCCTCGCCTCCGAACTCGCCGGCAAAATCCGCGCCCTCCCCGGCATCAGCGATGTGCTCGTGCCGCAGGACATCGATTACCCCGCGCTGAAACTCGACGTGGACCGCGCCCGCGCCGCCGAACTCGGCCTCAGCTCCAAGGAAGTCATCCAGAATGTCATCACCGCCCTCACCTCCGGCTCCATGATCGCCCCGAGCTACTTCGTGGACCCCAAGAGCGGCAACGACTACATCCTCACCGTCCAATACCCCGAGAACTCCATCGGCGAACTCGCCGACCTTCAGGCCATTCCGCTTCGCGCCGCCGCCCAGAAGCGCGGCACC
>CAZUUP010000281.1:0-7705 GCA_964623105.1 uncultured Akkermansia sp. | reverse complement strand
CCCGCGTGACCGGCGCCGCACGGAAGTTCGACGGCGACAAGTCGCCTGCGCAAAAGCGGTGACAAGTCACCGCACTCCAAAACTCTCGCTCGGCGACGACCCGGAAATGGATCTTCGCGATTCGTAAAAAGAGCAGGGCGGAGCGCAGCGTCGGCGGCGCTTTCGAACGCACAAGAGAAGCCCCAGCGAGGGCGGACGCTTTCCGAGACTCGAAAGCGGCGTCGCGCTCTGCTTGCCGCCGCAGTCCATAATGGGAGCGCGCAGGCCTTTCGTGGTTTCGTCCCCGGCGGTTTTGATGTTCCCGCCCGGCACGTGCCACTCATTCCAGTGGCACGACGTGACGGCGCCCGCTGCCGTATAGATGCGGGCGTCCTATGATTTCAAACTCGCGCCCTATCTCCCGCGCCCCCATCTCCCGCGCCGCGAGCCTCTCGCCGATTGCCATTGGAATTCCGCTCCGTTTTCCCACCGCGCAACCCTTGGTGCCTGCGGTTCTCACCTCTCCTCACTTTTCGCCCCTCGCCTTCCCCAACCCTCCTGCCCCGCCAATTTTATGAAAACTCCTGACCAGACCCCGTTCGCGCCGTTCGCGCTCGCAGCCCAATCGCCACCGTTTCCGAACCGTCGGCGGCCACACCAACTCGCGCGCCTCGCCCGCCTCCCGGCACTGCTGCTTTTGTGCCTTGGCGGTTTGTTCAGCCCGCTCGGAGCCGGCGCGCAATCGCAGCCGGTGGTCACCTTGTTCGAGGTGCCGGCCGACGTGCTGATCGGCGAGAATTTCACCTTCAAGATCAAGTTCAAGAACCTGTCCACGACCTCCGGCTACGGACCGTTCATCGACCTGGTGCTGGACGCCGCGGGGGCGGATGCCGGGACCCCTCCGGGGCCTTGTGACGGTGTCAGTTTCGTAAGCGCGCGGCTGCTCACTGGCGGGCCGCTGACGCTGGGGACGATTCAGCGGCTGGCCCCCTGCCCGACGACGTTTTCGTCTGCGTGCGTGCCGTTGTTCAGCCACCCGTTCGGTGCGGCCGCCCCGTTATCGCCGGTCGGTGCCAAACCCGGTTCTGAGCTGCAAACCATCATCCTGCCCTTCGGCCATTACGAATCGACCCAACCGGAACTGGAGATCGAGGTGACGGCGCGCGTGAGCGTGCTGGCGGATGCGCTTTTTCCCCTGAGCCTCAGCGTGCGCGGGGGCTTTCGCTACGGCGACAGTCCGACGGGCACCGCCCCAACTCTGAGCGAACCACTCAATCCCAACAGTTGTTCGTGGATGGTCCAAACCACCGTCAACCCCACCGTCATGAAGGTGGGCAAACGGTATATGGGACCGGAATGGGAAGCGGCGAGCGGCCCGAACTTCGTGTCGTATTATCCGCTCCAGTACGCGCTGACGAATGACATCGCCGCCGGCCAGACCATCACCAATCTCGTGCTCGAAGACGTGGTTCCGCCCACGCTCGTGTACGGCGGCAATGTCACCGTCACCATCCACGGCAACCTCGCCGTCGCCGGAGTGGATTACGTCCTCACCGCGCAGCCGCTGCCGCTCACTCCGCAGAACGCGCCGAGCAATGTCCTGACCGTCACCTTTTTGCACCCGATCACCGGCACGGCGATGCCGGACGACATCGTGGTGCGGTTCGAGTTTTTCATCCCGGAGTTCGATGCGAATGGAAACCCGATCTTGGGACCGGGCTGCGCGATGGGGATCACGAACGTGGTCCGCGCCAGCGGCGACTGGACGCCCGTGGATGTGCGCGATGTCGGCCCCGTCCACCTCGTGGCCGGGCCGGCGACGAACATCATCACCGCCAAGTGCATGGCGGTGCAGAAGACTGTGCGCTTCGCCCAACCCGGCGACTATCCCGGCGCGCTGGCTGGCGACCTCGGCACCAACGGCCCCAACGGCCTGACCCCGGGCGACCTCCTCCGCTACGAGATCAACTTCCAGATCAGTGATTACAAAACCATCGGCGACCTGGTGCTCACGGACTGGCTCTCGGACGGCCAGGTCCTCGATGTCAGCACCGCCCCGTTCCCGCGTCTCACGGTGCAAGACCAGTTCGGGGCCGTGCAGGGCGATTTCAACGTCGCCAACTTCGGCACCGCTCCCGGCCAGGCGTGGCGGATCGACACGAACGCGCTCTGCACTTGTACGCCGCCGAACTTCCCGTCCGGCCTGCGCGCCGACCGTTACACGTTCAACATCTCCCGGCTCGTGATGAATCAGGCCGGGACTTATCCGCGGCACGCGGCGGGAGTTTTCACCGGCGGCCTGGCCAGCCTGCCCGGCTCGCCGACGCCCGCGGTGGGCACGCTGGTGTTTTACGCGCGGGTGGCGGACTCGTTCATCTATGCCGTGCCGGGCGACAGCTTCGTCGATAAGCACGATCCGCTCGTGAACTGCGTCGTGATCCAGGGGACTCTCTATCCGAATCTCAACGCGCCTGCCGTGCCGGTGCTGCCCGCGGGCACCGCCCCCATCACCACCAGCGACGACAGCGGCACCGGCCTCCGCATCGTGAGTTCTCCGTTCACGAAAACGATCTACGCGGTCAATGGGCTGACCAACGGTTTTCTGAATCCGCCCCACCTCGCGCCGGGCGACACGGTCACTTTCCGCCTCACCAAGACGATTCCCTCGGGTGATGCGGAGAATGTGGTGTTGCGCGACTTTCCGCCGCTGCCGGTGCTCAAGGTGACGGACCCGACCGGCAACGGGAGCAACACCCCGTGGACGATGGTGCTGCCGGGGGTCCTACCGCCGGCAGGCTCGTGGTCCGTCGGCCTCGGTCACACGGCACCGGTGCCGTCGTTCACCTCCATCACCCCGAACGAACTCACGTTCACCGTCGGCTCATTCAACAACCCGCTGAACACGCCGCGGGTCGTGGAGATTTACTTCACCATGAAGATGAGCGCCGATCCCATTGCCGACGGTCTCTTCCTGACCAACGAAGCCTTGGAACGCGAAGCCAATTCCTTCAACGAAACCTTCGCCCAAGTCTCGCTCGCCCAGATCAAAACGGCCGAGCCGAACCTGCGCCTCACCAAGGGCGTCGTGGCGACCGACGATGCAGGGGCGGTTTTCACCCGGCCCGGCCTGGGTGCTCTGGTGTTCTCGCCGCCCGGGACCGCGGGCTGCCCGCGCTTCAGCGGGGTCGCAATCAATTCCGCCACCCTGCCCGCCTTCCCGCAGTTGACCAGCGACATCTGCCATCTCCGGACCAACGCGCGGGTGACGTTCGCGATCGTGGTGGAAAACCTCGGCTCCAGCCCGTTCGGCGCGTTTGACGTCACGATTTTGGACACGTTGCCGGCGTGCTTCAGGAATCCCCAGAACCTCTGCATTACCGACGGCAATGGCACGAATCTCGGGGCGACGGGCGGCTTGTTCACGACCGGTCTGAACCTCACCGATGTCCCCGGCTCGGCCGCGGGGCCGGGGATGGGTGCCGTGGGACCGTTCGATCTTACCTCCGGCCGGAACATCGCCGTCATCACCTTCGACGCCGAGTATGTCGGCGGCTGTTGCGCGAACCACGCGCAGTTGCTCGGGTACTCGAATCAGGAAGGTGGCAGCAACTTTGTCACCGCCGGTCTGGTGGCGCAGGCCTCGGACGATGCCGGCATCTGCTGCGACGTGCTGACGGTCAACTGGCCGCCGGACAAGACCGTGCAGTGCGGCTCGGCGTGGACCTTTGGCGTGCCGGTGGCGCTGTCCTCGTGTTCCGGCGCCAACGCCACGATCACCATCCTCAGCACCGCGACCAACGGCCCGCGCTGCTCGCCGATCATCACGCGAACATGGCAGGTGACCGATGCCTGTCTCAACACCACCAACCACGTCCAGACCGTGACCGTGGTGGACACCACGCCGCCCGTCCTGACCTGCGTCGCCGGCAAGACCGTGCAATGCGGCGACAAGTGGGTCTTCGACGCCCCCACGGCTTCCGATGCGTGCAGCGGCACCAACGTGACCATCACCATTCTCAGCACCGTGACCAATGGCACCGCGTGCGCCCAACAGTTCACCCGCACCTGGCTGGCCGTGGACGCCTGCGGCAACACGAACACGTGCAGCCAGACGGTGACGATTGTGGACACCACGCCGCCGATCTTTGTCAGCGCTCCGGGCGCGGGCACGGGCACGGGCACGACCGGAACCTTCAGCGCGCTGGCCGCCTGGCAGACGGCCGCGGGGATGACGACCACGATTGATTTCTCGACCCAGGACAATGGCAACCCGATCACCCCGGGGACGGACACCTTCTTCGCCTCGCTGCTGCTTTCGGGGGCGGAGTTCGTGAACGTCCGGTCGTACTACAACTCGTTTATCTACGTCGGGGCCAATGCGCCGATCCGGGTGAATCTCCCGGCGGGAACATTTTCCTTCGGTGCGGATCTGGGCCTGTTCTACTCAGCCGTCGGCGGTTACTCGATCACCCTGTCCGATGGCCAGGTGCTCGCGGCGCCCTACACCGGCCAGGACTTCTTCGGGTTCGTCTCCGCCACGCCCATCGCCTGGGTGGAGTTCCGCTTCACCAACAGCGGCGTTCTGTTGATGGATAATTTCTACTTCGGCACCCCGATTCCGGCCGCGCCCGGCCCGGCGGAGAAAACCGTGTTGTGCGGCACCGCGTGGAGCTTCGATGCGCCGACCGCGTACGATGTCTGTGGCGGCACCAACGTGACCATCACCGTGCTCAGCACGGTGACCAACGGCCCCTGCCCGCGGATCACCCGCACCTGGGCGGCCACCGACGCGTGTGGCAATTCCAGCACCATCAGCCAGACCGTGATCATCGTGGACACCACGCCGCCCACGCTCATCTGCGCCCCCGAGAAAACCGTGCAATGCGGCACCATTTGGCGCTTCGATCCGCCCGTGGTCACCGACGGTTGCAGCGGCACCAACGTGACCCTCATCGTTGTCAGCACCGTGACCAACGGCACCTGTCCGCAGGTCATCACCCGCACCTGGCAGGCCGTGGATCCATGCGGCAACAAGAGCACCAACACCTGCAGCCAGACCGTGACCGTGGTGGACACCACGCCGCCCACGATCACCTGCGCCCCCGAGAAAACCGTGCAATGTGGCACTGCCTGGCGCTTCGATGCGCCCGTCGCCAGCGACAGTTGCAGCGGCACCAACGTGACGATCACCATTGTCAGCACGGTCACCAACGGCCTGTGCCCCCAAGTCATCACCCGCACCTGGCGGGTCACCGACGCGTGCGGCAATTCTGCCACCTGCACGCAAACCGTGACGGTGATCGACACCACGCCGCCGGTTTTCGGCAGCGCGACCGGACAGAGCTACGGTCCGCCGTTGGTGTTGCCAGGTTTGGGAGCTGATCCTGTGCAAGCCTATGGCATCAATGACGCCGGCCAGATCGTCGGGAGCAGTTTCGGCAATCCCAACAACGGCCTGCTCTGGACCCCGACCAGTGGCGCTTATGTCACCGCGCCCCTGTCGCTTCCGAAAGGACCAGCGTCCTACGTTGTGGCGTTCGCCATCAACTCCCTCGGCCAGGTGGTCGGGGCGGACAATGGCTACCCTAACGCCGCAATTCTCTGGACCCCAAGCGGCAGCGTTTATGGCGCGCCGGCGCATCTCCCGGCGGGCGTCGCCGCCGCCATCAACACCAGCGGTGTCATCGTCGGTGTCGCCACGGGTGGTGGTGTTCCGGTCTATTGGACTCCGGTCAGCGGCGTGTACACTCTGCCGACGCCCCTTCCGCTCGGAGGCATGACCGGCCTCGCCCCGGCGGGCATCAACGACGCGGGCGTGATCGTGGGCGGGGCGGTGATCTGGGTGCCAACCCTCGGGGTTTACGGCGCGCCCACTCTGCTGCCGATGGGCAACTACGTTTCCGTGGCCGCCAATGGCATCAACGCCGCCGGCCAGATCGTCGGTGTCGGCAATGCTGGGGCTGGGGAACGTCCCATCGTCTGGACGCCGATCAGCGGGGTGTACGGTCCGCCCGTTGAACTCCCCATTTCAAACAACGGCCCCTGGCGGGCCACGGGCATCAACGCCGCCGGCCAGATCGTTGGCTTTGATGGGTCCTCCGGCACTGGCGTAATCTGGTTCCCGCGGCCCGCCGCCGACTGCCCCGCCAATAAAACCGTGGAATGCGGCACGGCGTGGACCTTCGATACCCCCACCGCCTTCGATGTTTGCAGCGGCACCAACGTGACCATCACGTTCCGCACCATCACCAACGGCCTGTGCCCGCTGGTCCTCACCCGCATCTGGGTCGCGACGGATGCCTGCGGCAACACCAACATGTGCAGCCAGACTGTGACCGTGGTGGACACCACGCCGCCTTTGTTCATCTGCTCGACCAACAAAACCGTGCAGTGCGGCACCGCGTGGACCTTTGATGCCCCCATCGCCACGGATCGTTGCAACGGCACCAACGTGACGATCACCATTGTCAGCACCGTGACCAACGGCACCTGTCCGCAGGTCATCACCCGCACCTGGCAGGCCGTCGATCCCTGCGACAACAAGAGCACCAACACGTGCAGCCAGACCGTCCGGATCGAGGACACCACGCCGCCCCGGTTGCTCGGCTGCCAGAACCTCACTACCAACGCGTTCCCCGGGCTCCACGGGAACTACGTCACCTACGCGATCACCGCCGTGGACACCTGCCCTGGCGCGGTCACGGTGACGTGCCTGCCACCTTCCGGTACGTTCTTCCCGATCGGAACCAACCAGGTCATCTGCACCGCCGTGGACGCGTGCGGCAACACCAGCACCTGCGAATTCACCGTCATCGTCGGGCCGCCTGTGGACCCATGCGTCTTGATCGTCCGCGAATTAATCCTGTGCCGGACCAACGGCGGCTACAGCTACACCTTCTCCGTCACCAACCAGGGCACCGACACCATCGCGGGCCTCGTGTTTGTAGATCTGCCCGCCGGCATGACCGTCACGCCCGCCGCCATTGCGCTGGCGACCCCGCTGGCCCCCGGTCAGGGCACCACGGTGACGACCACCATTCACATCAGCGCCCCCGCGCCCGCGAACCTGTGTTTCCGCATCATGGCCCACGACAAAGCCTATGTGGAATGCTGCATCGTCCAGCGCTGCCTCACTTTCCCGGAGTGCAAGACGCTCGGGCCGACGCTCGGCGATGCCGTGTTCGTGGGCGGCCGATTCACGTTCACCTTGTGGGCGGAGATGGGCGTGATCTACCACGTCGAATACTCCACCTCGCTGTCGCCGCCCATGTGGCTCCTCTCGCAAACCGTCGTCGGCAACGGTTCGATGATCACCATCATGCCACGCAGCGACATGCCCGCTCCGCGGTTGTTTTACCGGGTGCGGCAGGAATAACCCCTCGCCCCGCCCGACTGCGGGCGGGCGACGGTAATTTCAAACCGGCTTCACGAAATACAATTTCCGGCCCTGATGGGCCGGGGGCGGGGTGGGTTCTGAAAATCTGTGCGCCAGAGCCCGCCTCGCAGTCTTCTTTCCCGAACTTCCCCACCCGAAATGGCAACGCAACGGGGTCAAACGCAACGGGGTCAGCAAACGCAACGGGGTCAGTCCTCACTTTTGACACTAACCTCCCTTCGCCACCGGATCACTTTGCCGCCCGCAGCAGGTTCGACACATGCGTCCATACGCCGATGTTCAGCCGGAGCGCGATCCACGCCAGCGTCATGGTCGTCTCCTGCCGCAGCC
>CAZUUP010000280.1:0-7708 GCA_964623105.1 uncultured Akkermansia sp. | reverse complement strand
CGGACCGCGTAAACGAGGGACTCCGAACGTGGGTTTTCAGACCGGCTCGTAGGCGTAACCATCGAGTCGAATCGAATTTTTGACCGCGGAGACACGATGGACAGAGCGTGGCGGGTCGTTCGCTCGCCTACACCCGGTTGAAACCGGGTGCTAATGAGACGTCTGCTCTGACGCACGCGCCCCACTTATTCTCCCACCGTCAATGGTCCGCCGTTCCGCCTGTTCTGGTGCTTCCCTTTGACATGGCTGGTCCTTAGCTCGCGCCAGCGGCGGCACGCGCGCAGGGCCGGAGGTGGTTCGGAGTTTGACGGCGACAAGTCGCCTCGGGAAAGCGGTGACGAGTCACCGCACTCCAAATCGTCGGGGTGCCCGGTGTCAGCCCGAATGACGCGAATGGGGCAGTGGGAGATTACCGTGCGGGCTTTTTCTTGAAGTACAGCTCCTCGGCATTCCAGGTGACGCGGTAGGAGCTAAGCACGGTGGGGCGGAGATTGCCGAGGTCGTTGCGGACGGCGGCGTAGGAGAAGGGGGTGGTGGTGTAGATCATGGGCACCTGCTCGGCGAGGATCTGCTGGACCTCGTCGAAGAACTTTTTGCGCTCGGCGAAGTCGAGGGTCTTGAGCTGGGCGTTCATGAGGAAATCAATGCGGGCCTCCCATTCGGTGGCGGGCGTTTTTTGCCGCGGAAACCATTGGTGGGTGAAGCCGCTGGACTGGAGGACATTCATGCTCGAGGACGGGTCGGTGCCGCCGCCGCCCAGGCCGAGCAGGATGGCGTCGTAGTCGTAGGTGTTGTTGATCTTGTCCACCAGGGCGTTGAAATCGACGGGCTGAAAGACCAGCGTGATGCCGAGTTTTTTGAGGTCGTCCTGGATCAGCACGGACATCTTTTCACGCACGGAGTTGCCCGCGTTGGTGTTCAGGACAAACTCGATTTTGTTGCCCTCCTCGTCCTCGAGCACGCCGTTGCCCTTGCGGTCCTTGATGCCGATTTCGGCGAGCAGGGCGAGGGCTTTGGCCTTGTCGTATTGGTACTGGGGGAGGTTGGCATTATGCCATTTTTTGTTGCCGGGAGAGACGAAACCGAAGTTCGGCTGGGCGCGGCCGGCATAGACCGCCTTGACGATGCTGCTGCGATCGATGGCGTAGCTGATGGCCTGGCGGAATTTTTGATTGCGGAAGAGCCGGGATTTTTTGGGGTCGACGAGCGGCTTGCCGGTCTTGGCGTTGAGGTTGGTGTTGAGGTTGAACCAGAGGAAGCCGCGCTCGAGACCGAAGCCGAGGTCGAGGAGCTGGAACTTGCCTTTGTCGGCCTCGGCTTTGAAGCGTTCGTAGTCGTCCGGCCGGACGTTTTCGTTGGCGTCGGATTCGCCCTTGAGGAAGCGGAGGGCCATGGCGTTCATGTCGGGGACCACGGTGTAGATGATGTTGTCGAGGTAGGGCAGGCGCTGGCCGGTTTTATCGACGACGAAGTAGTGCGGATTGCGTTCGAGCAGGGTGAATTCGCCGGGCTTGAACTGTTTGATCTTATAGGGGCCGCTGCCGACGATGTCGCCGGGTTTGGTGTTGATGCCGTAGGCGGAAACGAAGCTGCCGTCGGCGACCGATTTGGCGAGGATGTGCTTGGGCAGGATGGCGACTGAGCCGAAGTTTTCGAGGAACGGGGCGTAGATGTCCGGCGTGACGACCTTGACCGTGAGGTCATCGACCTTGCTGACCTGGAAATTTTTGCCGTCCAGCTTGAATAGGTCGGCGGTGACGTTGTCGATTTTGGGGTTGTAGATGACGTCCCAAGTGAAGGTGACGTCGTCGGCGTTGAGCGGATGGCCGTCGTTCCACTTCGCATTTTTGCGGAGCTTGAAGGTCCAGGTCTTCTTGTCCTCGGCGACGGACCACGACTCGGCCAGCCCGGGTTCGATGTCTTGGGTGACCCAGTCCATGTTCACGAGGCTGGCGAAAAGGAAGCGGATGATGTCCTCGGAGGAGCTTTCGTTGGCGGTGATGGGGTTGAAAGTCTTGGGGTCGCCGAAGGTGGCGATGACGAGCCGACCGCCGGGGATGCCGGGTTCGCACTTGGCGACGAGTGCGCCCTCGGATGGGGGGGCGGCCGGGGCTTTGGTCTGCGGTGTGGCGGGGGCGGCGCCGGTGCCGGAGTCGGACTTCTTGTCGCAGCCTGCGAGGAGAACGAGCAAGACGGGGAGGAGCAGGGTCAGTCGGAGATGGCGGGCGGAGGCGAAAACGTGGTTCATGGGCAAGGACGCTAACGATGCCGGGCGCGTGCCGGAAGGAGATTTTGTGGCGGGCTGGGGTGCGGGGCGTGGGTGGGAGGGTTGAACGGGTTCTTCCGTCGGATATGGGGAAAGCCGGGGGGATCGGCGAGACGGGTTGGGGTTCCGCCGTAATCGTTTAGTCGATCCGAACTCTTTGGACCACAGAGACACGATGGACGCAGAGGAAAAACCAAGGACTTGCTGGTGGTTTGTCTTTCACTGATTGGTGACTTCCTGTTGCCGCCGCCGTCCCTCGTTCTGCTCTGCGTTCATCGTGTTTCTGTGGTCCTCCCTCCGGCTTTCACTGCATCTTTGCGGTTCAGCCTGCCGTCGTCCGAGCGCATGAGCGAGCGGCGCGCTGGGGGCAGGCGCGCCCCACCTTGGGGCCGGGAGAAACTTATGGTCGGCGGTGGCCGCTCATTTGGGGCCGGTGCTGACGCAGACGAGGTCGCCGCGGGAGTTGCGGCAGTAGATGCGTCCGCCGGCGAGGACGGGCACGGTCCAACAGCGTCCGCCCAGGACGGAGGCGCGGGCGGTGGGCTTGAACCCGGACGGGGATGCGGGGGCCGCTACCAGTTCGCCCTTTTCCGTCAGGATCAAGAGACCGTTGGCGGCGGTGCCGAGCACTGAACCGCAGCCGAGGGAGCCGGTGGGCGGCACGCGCCATTTTTCGCGGCCGGTGGCCAGTTCCAGGCAGACGAACTCGGTAGGCCGCCCGCGGTGGGCCGTGCCGTCGAAGCCGTAGAGATGGCCGTCGATGAGGACGCTGTTGTTCATGTGATTGCACATGGATTTGTTCTCGTAGAGTTTGCGAAGCTGGTTGTCCGCGAGTTCGAACAGGGCGCAGCCGCGGTCGTAGCCGGTCGAGATGAAGATGCGGTTGCCGTGGACGATCGGGGTGGTCGCGGTGGTGTCGAAGGAGGTTTTCCAATTCGCCGTTGTCACGGTCCTGCCGGTGGAGTCATCCAGCACGACGAGGCCCTCGGTTTTCATCACGGCGAGCAATTTGCGGCCATCGAGGGTGAAGGCTTTCGGGGTGCCGTAGGCGGGGGTGAAGGGTTCGCTTTTCCAGAGCACTTTCCCGGAGGTGGGATCGAGGGCGAAGGTGGCACCGGCCTCGATCAACAACGTCCGGTCGTCGAGGAAATACGGGGAGCAGGCGAAGCCCCATTCCGGGGGATCGCTCAAGCCGGCTTCGGCGAGCATGTCGCGCTGCCAGAGCAGTTTGCCGGTCCCGGCGTGATAGGCATGGAGGCGGCCGTGTTTGCTATAGGTGAAAACGGCGCCATTGCGCACGGTGGGCGTGGCGCCGGGGCCGCCCTCGTAGAACCGGTCGATCAAGGGTGCCGGGTAGGAATGCGACCAGACTTCGTCGCCAGTGGCCACGTTGAGACACCAAACCGTTTCTTCGCCGCCACTTTTTGGGCCGCGATGCCCCATGGTGAAAACCCGGTCCCCGGCGACCGAGACGGAAGAAAATCCGGTGCCCACCTTCTTGCGCCACAGGATGGTCTCGAAGTTCGGCTGGTCCGGCAGTCGCTCGACAGTGATGCCGTTCTCGCCCGGGCCGCGCCATTGGGGCCAGTCTGCCGCTGCGCCCGTGGCGGGCAGGAGGCAGGCGACCGCGCAGGCGATTGCAACGGCCCATTGTGCGAGGCGGTTGTTCGAGGATGGTGGGTGCGGCGAAGGCTGCCGTGGGGAACGGTGGCCGGGGTCACGGGGAAACGGAGCGGCGACGTTCGCCCGCGAGCGGATGGGCGGGGACGGTGTGGTATCGGCGGGGCGCGGGCCGCGAGTGTGGCGGGTGCCGAAAACTTGGTTCGTTCCGGGATGGGTCACGAGGGTTTTGCAGGTCATAGATGAACTTGGGTGAGCTTGAGTGAAGGCCGATTCTGCCGGGCTTTGCGCGGGGGCATGGGGAAGTTCGCTCGTGCGACTCAGCGCGCATGAGTGGGGAGCACTTGCACCGTCAATCCGGAGGCGGTGTTTGCGGTGCGATACACGCGTTGGGTGGCCTTCTGGAAGTCCTCCGCTTTTGCCGTCGGTATGTTGACGAAGGTTTGGGGATTGCGATCGACCAGCGGGAACCACGAGCTTTGCACCTGCACCATGACGCGATGGCCGCGCCGGAACGTGTGGCACACGTCGGGAATCGCGAATTCGATCCGGGTGACCTTGCCGGGTTCGAGCGGCTCTGGTTTTTCGAAGCTGTTCCGAAATTTTGACCGGAAGACGTCGCCCCGGAGCAACTGCTGGTAGCCGCCCATCCGGACGCGCGTGGGATTGGGCACGGGATCGGGAAAATCGCCCGGATAAACATCCACCAGCTTGATTATCCAGTCGGAATCAGTTCCCGAGGACGACACGTGCAGCGTCGCCCGGAGCGGGCCTGCGAGCGTGAGGTCCTCGTCCAGCGGTTCGGTCTCGTACACCAGCACGTCCGTACGGGAGGCGGCAAACCGCTGGTCATGCACGGGGTAGCTGCGCGGATAGCTCGTCGAGGGTTCGAGGGTGTACGGCACGGGCTTCGCGGGATCGCTGACGTATTCGTCGTAGTCGCCCCGGCCGGCCGCTGGAGCAGCGAAGCCCAGCGCGCCGCCCGGCTGAAAGTACAGCGTCCGAGCCGCCGACTGGCGCGGTGGCCAGGCATCGAACCGCCGCCACTGGTGGGTCCCGGTTTCAAACACATGCGCCTCGGTGGGCGTGAAGTTGGTGTCGCCCTTGAGGAAATGCCGGAAAAACGGCAACTCGATTTTCTCGCGATAGTATTGCCCGGTCTTGGAGCGGAAATTCACGTCGCCGAGTTGATCGCCGTCCTCGCGTCCCCATGCGCCGTGCGCCCAGGGACCCATCACGAGGAGGTTGGTAATGCCGGGATTCTGCCGCTCGGTTGCGCGATAGGTCTCGAGCGGGCCGAAGAGATCCTCGGCATCGAACCAGCCGCCGACCGTCATGACGGCGCACCGGACATTTTTCAGGTGGGGGCGGATGTTGCGGGCCTGCCAGTAGGCATCGTAGGTGGTGTGCGCGAGAAACTCCCGCCACTCGGGCGCCCGGCCCTTTAGCAGCGCGGTGTCGGAGTTGCCGAGGGGTCCCATGCGCAGGAAAAAATCATACCCGTCCGGGGTGCGGAACGGGAAGCCCTTCAAATCCTCGCGCAGCGGATCTTCGGGCCGTTGGGCGAACTTGAAGAAGAAATCGAAGTTCTGCGCGAGAAAGAACGCCCCGTTGTGATGCAGGTCGTCCCCCATGAACCAGTCCGCGATGGGCGCCTGTGGTGAGGCCGCCCGCAGCGCCGGATGCGAATCAATCATGCCCATCGACGTGTAGAAACCCGGATACGAGATGCCGAACATGCCGACCCGGCCGTTGTTGTTCGGGATGTTTTTGACCAGCCAGTCGATGGTGTCGTAGGTGTCCGAGTTTTCGTCGATGTCCCGCGGACCCTTGTTCGGATTGAACGGACGGACGTGAACATACTGCCCCTCGGAACCGTAGCGCCCGCGAACGTCCTGGGTGACGAGGATGAAACGGTCCCGCGCCAGCGCGCGAAAGGTGCCGGAAGGCGTCGAGTAATTGTCCGTGCCATAGGGTTTGAGCGCGTAGGGTGTGCGCGTGAGCATGATGGGCCAGGGTTGCGAATCGTCCTTGGGAACATACACGCGCGTGAACAGGCGGACGCCGTCCCGCATCGCGATGCGGTGCTCGTATTTGGTGTAGTGCTCGGCCAGCCAGACCGCATTGGTGTCCGCCGAGGGTTCGGCCGCGCCGCCGATGCGGGCGAGCAGGCAGGCGGCGCAGACCAAGACCTTGAGAACAGTCCGCAGGGAAATCATGCCCGGCATTGTCCGCCCGCCGGCCGCCGCCGCAAGCGCGAAACAGGCGGGCGCGTCCGCGACCGCCGCATCCAGCCGGGCGTTCGGGCAATTGGCGCGGAACTGCCGCTGGCCGTTGCGAGACTGCGGGAAGTGAACTCGTCTGACATCGGGTCCGGCTCCATCGCGACGGCGAGGGGTGGTCGTGCGGGGCGGGATAACTTGGAGTTTACACGGACGCGCCGCTCCCCATTATTTCGGGTGAGGAAATGTGATGAAGAAGAGCGAAATTGAACAACTGATTGCCGACCGGCTGCGGCGGTCCGCCGAGGAGGCCATCCAGGAGGCCGTGCGCGAACTCAACGCCACCGGACGCAAATTCGCGCCGACCGACCAGACATTGTCCGAATGGGTCGAGCCCGGGGGTGACGAATCGCTTTCGATCACGTGCGCGATCGGGGTTGGCCTGGGCGCTCGCAGCAGAAGCGCAGGGAACCGGGATCCTGTGGCCGAGGCTTTCATCGCGCGAGCGGAGTCCGGGGCGGATCGTGAGGCGACGCTGCTCAACCTGCTCGAAGGCGACATCGCCAACGGAGGATTTTTGCAGCTGTTTGAAAACAAGGGCGAGTCCTTCATCCGGCGCGGAATAATCCTGCTGCGGGAAATCGGGGCGCGTTCCGCGGCGGGACTGGTGGAACAGGCGCTCGGCCAGATCCTCGGTCAACGGCGGACGCTGAAGAACTACGGCGCGCTGCTTGGCAAGCTCGACCGTCTTGCGGTCCGTTTTGCGAAGTCCGGCGAGAACATTCCCGCCCTGTATGAACGCCATCTTCAGCTCCGCATGGTCCGACGCCCGGGCCGCCAGCGGCAGCAGCGGAAACGCGTCTGAATCCTCCGTCCGGCGAGTGATCGGATCCCGCCACACGGGCAATTCCAATCCGAATTGTTCGGGCGGGGTTGCGGGATTGAGTGCGGGCGGTCCTACGGGATAGCGGGGAAAGCCCGGTGTGATTGGCGGTGGCGGTTGCTGGCGGTGGCGTCATTCAGGGCGCGCGATTCTGAGTTCATCTTCGAGCCAGCAGAGAACCCATTCGGCGAGTTCCTTGGATTCGATGCCGGGGATCAGCGTGATCTCCGTGCCGTCGGCCACTGTGGCCTGCAGCTTCCACAGGCAGAGCGTTCCGCCGCGCGCGTGGACGACGCGTTCGCGGAAGCCAATGCCGGTGATTTGTGCGGGATCGATTGGGCGGACACCTTTCCATGGGAGCGGACCGTGGCGGACAGAGAATTCCGCGGGCGTCACCGTGACCTGCGAGCGGTTCACGAAAAGTGCCAGCGTAAGGTAGCCGAGCCAGAGACTGGACAGCGCGAAGCACACGGGCGCGATGGCGAGCACCCATCGATACGGCAACTCCCGTGAGGCAAGCACCATGCGCCCGACCCCGAACACGAAAACTCCCGCCATTGCGGTCCACACCAACCAGACGAGCAGCAACGCAAAGGCCGCGGGCCGGAACCAGCGCCAGCGGAGCCGCTTCCCACCGGCGTACTCTTCGATCACAATCCGCCCGGGCTTTTCCGGGACCGGCAGGAAGTTTGTGAAGTCATTCACGGGCGAGGGGAA
>CAZUUP010000279.1:0-7750 GCA_964623105.1 uncultured Akkermansia sp. | reverse complement strand
CGCATCCCCGTGACGCCGATCATGATGGAGAAAAACATCGAGAGCCTCGCGCGGATGATGGGCCTGTTCCGGCAGGCGGGCATTGCGCCGAAGGACTACGAGAAAATCGTCACCGCCTTCGATCTCGCCTACAGCAACGCCGAGGCCTACCGCACCAGCCACATCGAGAAAGTCTTCGGCCCGCTCGACAAAATGGACGAGACGCTCTTCTCGCTCATCATCGGCCGGATGCACGCCAACCTCACCGAGCGCTGGCGCAAGATGGACGTGCAGAAAGCCGGCATGACCCGCCGCAACGAAGTGCAGACCCTCGAGATGGTCCGCGCCGGTTACACCGCCGCGCTGCGCATGATCGACGGCTGGGTGGCCGGACATCCCGAGGGCTGGCGCGCGCTCACGCTCGCCGGTTCGCTGCTCACGGACTGGGGCGACTTTGAGTTGTTCCAGGAACTCGTTGGCGGCGATGCGCGCAAACGCACGGTCGGCTACAAGGAGAAGAATTTGCTGGCGCAGGATTATTTCCAGCGCGGCACCGAGTCCTACGCGAAGACAGCGCTGAAGCTCACGCCCGGCAATTACACGGTCGAAGCCTACCTGAACTGGTTCAACGGTCTGCTCGGCATCGGTTCCAACGGCCAGCTCAATCTCTCGAAAGCGATGAACCGCGCGGCGCTGAACAAGATTCGCGAGAATCTGCTCGCGCTGCCCGGCAAGGCGGCGCAGGCCCACCTGACCCAGTTCGCCAAGATCGTGAACGCCCGCCTCGCCGACGAACGTGATCCGCTGCACGAAGACCTGAAGTACCGCTACCTCGCCAGCGCGCTCGTCGTCACCAAGGACGATCCCTTCACCCTCGGCGCGGAAAAGAAGGTCCAGTATTTCGACGAACTGCTGCGCGAAATCCGCCTCCAGACCCGCGTGGACGGCCCGAACACCGTCGGCCGCGACCAGGATTTCGGCATCATCGTCAGCATCGTCCACACCGAGGCGATGGGCCGCGTGGCGCAGTTCGGTCAGTATCTCAGCAACGACCCCGGCACGCCCACGGGCCGGCCGCGCAAACGCTCCTCGACGGCCCGCAAGGTGCGCGAGGCCCAAGGCCCGCGCGATGAATTCGAGCTCGGCCTCAACGAAGCGCTCTCGCCGTTCTTCGACATCAAGTCGATCACCTTCACCCCGCCCGACGTGAAGCCGCGCCCCGTCGCGCAACCCGGCTGGGAGGAAACCGTGCTCGCCTACCTCCTCGTCCGCCCCAAGGACGCGAGCGTGGACAAGATTCCGCCCATCGAACTGGAGCTGAAATTCGTGGATGTCACCGGCCCCATCGCCATCCCCGCGACCTCGGCCGAGACCGTGATCAAGGTCGCGTCCGGCCCCGCGCCCGCCCGCCTGCCGCAACGCGTGGACCTCATCCAGACGCTCGACACGCGGCAGTTCGGCATCAACGGCGCGCTCGCGCTCGAGATCAAGGCGAGCGCCACCGGGCTGGTTCCCGACCTCGATCAACTCGTCACTCTCGACGCGCTCCAAAAGGCCGTCGGCATCAAATTCACCAACACCCACGAGGGATTGCAGGTGAAGGAAATCAACACCTGGGGCGACACCGTGGCCCCGCGCACCGAGCGCACCTGGACCCTCGCACTCAACGGCGACGTCATCCGCGCCGCCGAAGGCCCGACGGAATTCAAGTTCCCGCCCGCCCGCTCGACGAACCTTGCCACCGTCTATCAGACCTACAAAGACATGGACCTCACCACGCTGTCCGAGCCGTCCCTCAAGCTCGGCCGCACCACCGAGATCGCCGGCGCGCCCCTCAAACCCGCGCGCAATCTTCCCCTCTGGATCGGTCTCGGTGCGGGCGTCGTGCTACTCGGCGGCGGGGCGCTCTTCGCCCTCGCAAGACGCCGCGGTACCGGAACCGAACGCCCCGTCCGCGCCCGCGACGTTTTCAAAATGCCCGCCGAAGTCGATGGCTTCGCCGTGGTCGCACTCCTCCGCCGCCTGGGCACCAGCCCGCTCGTCACCCTCCGCGAGCCGCAGCAAGCGGAACTCCAGCAAGACCTCCAACGCGTGCAGCAAGCGTGTTTCGGCTCGAACGGTGCCAAAATGTCGGAGACCGACCTGCGCGGTGTGGTGGAGAAATGGCTGCGGGCGGCGTGTTAGGGCAGATGCCTGTATGAGCAATCGCGCTTTTAGATTCGGCTGCCTCACCCGGCCTAAACCCATCGAATTCGATGGGTTTAGGCTCACGCTCGCACAGCCCATTTCCTGCTCCCGAATCCCAACGGGATTCCGTCCTCCAGCCCAGGGTTGCGAGGAACGAGCTACCCTGGGTAATACGGCCAAATTCGCCACAACCCCAACGGGGTTGCGGCGGCGGGCGACGATGACCCTCGTGTCCACACCGCCGTCGAGGTTGTCGGCTCTTGGTTCCCGCGAGCCTCTAGGTTGCTCGATACTCGCAATCTTGGTTTCGAGGTCGCAATCCCGCCGGGACTGGTCCGAACCCGGCACTTGGCCACTCTCCAATTATCTCCCCCTGAACCAAACTCCGGATTCTAAACCTCTCGAATTCGAGAGGTTTGGAAATCCAGCGGAAATGGGCACACTTCCCCGAATCCCAACGGGATTCCGTCCTCCAGCCCAGGGTTGCGAGGAACGAGCTACCCTGGGTAATACGGCCAAATTCGCCACAACCCCAACGGGGTTGCGGCCTTCTCCCTGACACGCCATGCCCCAATCGCTCTCAACGGTCTATATTCACCTCGTCTTCTCGACGAAGGACCGTCGGCCATTCCTCCGGGACAAATCCGTCCGCGCCGCACTCCACGCCTATTTAGGCGGGGTTTCCAAGTCTCTCGATTGTCCGTCCTTGCTCGTCGGCGGGGTCGAAGACCATGTGCATCTGCTCTGCCGGTTTGGGCGCACGATTACGCAGGCGGACTGGGTGAAGGAACTGAAACGAGTCTCCAATGGCTGGCTCAAAGAGCAAGGTCCAGCCTACGCGGATTTTGAATGGCAGGGCGGGTACGCCGACTTCTCTGTCAGCCAGTCGAACTTGGAACAAGTGAAACAATACATCTCCGGACAGGAAGAACATCACAAGCAGGTGACTTTTCAGGACGAGCTTCGCGCCTTGCTGCGCCGGCATGAAATGGAATTCGATGAACGCTATGTGTGGGATTGATCCATCGAACCCCGCGCCGTACCCGGCCGCAACCCCGTTGGGGTTGTGGGGATATTCCGCTGCCTTACCCAGGGTAGCTCGTTCCTCGCAACCCTGGGCTGGAGGCCGCAATCCCTTTGGGATTGGTTGGCAAACCGCACTCTGTCGGCAACCCCAGATACTTTTCCCAGTCAACCAATCTCGAAATTCAAAGGTCTCGAATTCGAGACCTTTAGGATGGCGGTCTCGCGTACAATTGTGCCATTCTAATCCCGACGCGAATGTTCCGATTACTGGGTACTACCCGCCAGCGTTTGATGGTTTCCAAAACGAAATTTCCAACACGAATACTTTCGAATTCAAGGATGCTGGAGATTCCAGCCCGATCTTGCCGCTGGTGATTTCCGCTCCCCGAATCCCAACGGGATTCCGTCCTCCAGCCCAAGGTTGCGAGGAACGAGCCACCGTCGGGTTATCCGCTGACCTTCAATCCGGCTGACTTCAACAGCCGGCCACTCCCATGAGCAACAACACCTCGCCGTTCGAGCAAATCCGCCGCGTCAACCCCGCGGGCAACGAATTCTGGTCCAGCCGCGACTTCGCCCGCGTGCTGGCTTACACTGATTACCGCAATTTCGAGGCGGTCATCGAGAAGGCCCGGACCGCCTGTTTTAACAGTGGTCAGCGCGTTGATGACCATTTCGTTGAAATCACCGAAATGGTCGCCATCGGGAGCGGGGCGTTGCGCCCGCTGAAGACGGTGATGCTCTCCCGCTACGCCTGTTATCTCGCCATCCAGAACGCCGATCCGGCCAAGGAAATCGTTGCCCTCGGCCAGACCTACTT
Source organism: uncultured Akkermansia sp. (assembly GCA_964623105.1). Lineage (GTDB taxonomy): Bacteria > Verrucomicrobiota > Verrucomicrobiia > Limisphaerales > BJHT01 > BJHT01. The sequence goes on along the minus strand of CAZUUP010000279.1, from coordinate 3,738 downwards.
CGCCGTCCAGACCCGGCGGCAGGAGTTATCCGACGAACAGCTCGAGGACGAACGCCGCCTCCAACTCCGTAGAGAGTTGAAGCAGCACAATACTCACCTCGCCGATGCCGCCAAGGATGCGGGTGTGGTTGAGCCAAAGGACTACGCCATCTTTCAGAACCACGGGTATGCCGGACTCTACGGTGGATTGGTGGCGCAGGACATTCACACGCGCAAGCGGCTCAAGAAAGGCCAGCAAATCCTCGATCACATGGGCAGCACAGAACTCGCCGCCAATCTGTTCCGCGCCACCCAGACCGAGGACAAGCTTCGCCGCGAGCAAATCATCGGCAAGGACAAGGCCAACCGCACCCACCGCGAAGTCGGCGCGAAAGTCCGGCAAACCATCAAGGAACTCGGCGGGACGATGCCCGAGGATTTGCCACCCGCCCCCAGCATCAAGGAACTCGAATCCAAACTCCGCAAATCTGTCCGCGGCCCGAAAGAATAAATTGTGCGTGAACCCACCCAACTTCCACCCTGTCGCCGCCGCCGGAAACAACCCGCCTTTTCGAATTCTCGCGGAATTCCTGCCACCCCCACCACCCACGACCAGCACGCCGATCTCCATCGAAATCAGGAACCCGTGCCCCATCGCACTCCGACCACTAATTACTGATCACTAATTACTAATTACTCTTCCCCACCCACTCTCTCAACCGAACCCACCCACATGCCACCCTCCCCCAAATCCCCCACCAAAACCCCACCGCCCGCCCCGGGCCACCAGAATGCCCAGCAATTCGTCGCCGGCGTGCGCGAGCGCGTGGCCAAGATCGTTGTCGGCCAGGATGTCGTCGTCGAGCGCGTGATGATCGCGCTGCTGACTGGCGGCCACCTGCTGCTGCAAGGACTGCCCGGCCTCGCCAAGACGCTGCTCGTGAACACCATCGCCAAGGCCATCAACCTCGATTTCAAGCGCGTGCAGTTCACCGTGGACATGCTGCCGTCGGACATCATCGGCTCGGAGATCATCGATCAGAAGAGCGGCGAGTTTCGCATCCACCGCGGCCCCGTGTTCACGAACCTGCTGCTGGCCGATGAAATCAACCGCGCCGCGCCCAAGGTGCAGGGCGCGATGCTCGAGGCGATGCAGGAGCGCAAAGTCACCATCGGCGGGCAGAACCTGAAACTGCCCACGCCGTTCCTGGTCATCGCCACGCAGAATCCGGTCGAGCAGTCCGGTACCTTCGAGCTGCCCGAGGCGCAGCTCGACCGCTTCATGCTTCTGCACCGGCTCGGCTATCCGGGCCGCGAGGACGAGCAGATGATCCTCCAGCGCCAGCTCGGCATGGGCCTGCGACGCGAAGGCGGCGGCGCCGTCCCGCGCTCGGCCTTCGACATGATCGGCGATGACGCCGGCGCGTCGGTCGAGGATTTGGTCGTCGCGATGGAGGCGGTCCAAGCCGTCCACGTCAGCGAGGTGTTCGTGAAGCACTGCGTGGAACTGGTCCGCCGCACGCGCGAATCCAAGCACCTCGACTTCGGCTGCAGCCCGCGCGCCGGTCTCGCCCTTATCAATGCCGCCCGCGCCCGCGCCGTTATCCACGGCCGCAATTACGTGACCCCCGAAGATTTGTTCGACCTCGCCGAGGACGTGGTCCTGCACCGCATCCGCGTGAGCTATGAAGCCTCCGCCGCCGGGCATACGGGCGCGCAGGTGCTCGAGTCGATTCTGGCGAACCTAGGCTAGGTTACTAAACATCGGGAAATCGCAAATTACACAACCTATCCCAAAGTTCAGTTTGGTTTGGTAGGCTCTTATCCTATGTGTACCGAAGAAATTGTAGAGTTCATCAGGAATAAGATTGAACCCATTCCCGCGAATCGTCCGTATGGTGAGCGCTACCGAGCCTCAGCAACCCTCAAGGATGGATTGCACCTTCCGTGCGTAGTGTTCGAAAGCGCTTCTCGCCGCGTCGATCTTGCTCTCAAGCGTTTCGACGATACGCGAGGCGATGAGAGCCTAAACGTCATGATGGATTATAGAGCAATTGTGAGGAATTTTGTAGCTACGGGCAATACTGTGAACGACTACGACATACGCGAAATTGGTATGAGCCCATTCGCGATTCCACTGGCTCGTATGCGAGAGATTGGAGGCGAGACATCCATGGGTTGGACAGAGTTTTATGCGGTCATGAAGGATGGCGCTGAGTTTCGTTTCGGGACAGGTTATTTGAATGAGTTTTTTAACATGCCGAACGGTTACGATGTTAGTGACATCCGGAAGGTTGTTCCAGCGATTCGTGAGGAGAAGCCGCGCTGCGAGACAATTTATAGAGAGAGACCATTCTTCACATGTTATATCGACGGCATTTGAGGCGGCCCAGACTCAACTTCAAAGTGCAACCATTCCAAGCTCGATAACACCAAGCATCCATGCGCCGCCAAATCAAACTCTCCCATGACCCCGTGGATGCACGGCAGTTTGAGGTCACGGTCAAGCACCTCGCGAACAGCCTGAACTTCGGGCAGGAGGAGTCGGTGTTTCACGGCGCGGGGCTGGAGTATGCGCAGTCGCGGCTGTATGTGGCGGGCGACCCGGTGAAGTCCATTGATTGGAAAATCTCGGCGCGCGTCGGCAAGCTGTTCATCAAGGAATTTCAGGAGCCGAAACAGATTCCACTCTATCTCCTGCTCGATACCTCGGCCTCGATGTGTGTCACGTCGCAGCCGTTGAGCAAATATGCGTGGGCGGTGCGGATCGCCACTGGCATCGCGCTCGCGGCGCAGGCGAACATGACGCCGGTCGGCCTGCTCGGTTGCGGCGCACGCGAGCTGCATGTGCGCCCCACGCTCTCGCGCAACGTAGTCCTCGAATGGTCGCACCAGCTCCGCCACCACGACTTCCTCGAAGACACCTCGCTGGCGGCCCGTGCGCGCGAGGTTGCGCCGTCGCTGAAACGCCGCACCATGATCATCGTGCTGAGTGACCTACACGATCCCGAAGCGTTCCCCGCGTTGCAGGTGCTCGCGCAGGAACACGACGTCATTGTGGTTCATCTCCAGGACCCGGCGGAATTGGACGTCCGCGGCGCGGGCCTGTTCCGCGGTGTCGAGGCCGAATCGGGGCGCGGGTTCGTAGGCCACGGCCGCCGCGCGTGGGTGGATGCGGAAGGCTGGAAAAGCGAACTCACCCGCTTCGGCATCGACTATCTGCACCTGCCGACCGACGAGCCGATCCTCGGCAAGCTGCGCCATTTCCTTAAACGCCGCGGCTTCGGCGGGAGCGCGGGGAGATAGGACGAAACCACGGAATTAGGGCGAAGACATTTGACCACAGAGACGCGATGAACACAGAGAAGAGAAAGAGTAGGAGGCTTTGCGGGGGGGCGTGCAATCTAGATCCGAACCTCGGTCTCCCTCTCCTCCGTTCGGAACGGAGGAGAGGGTTGGGGAGAGGAGGCGCTCCGCAAAGTTGGGCCGCTCGCCATGGTGAAGCACCCCTCTCCCCGTCCCTCTCCCCGCTCGTGCCTCACGGGGCGAGGGAGACGGAAGCGCTGTTTGTTACAACGGTCCTGGCACAAACTTTGGCAGCGATTGATACCTTGTCCCAATAGATCTGGGACATCGATTGCGAAGGTTCTTCCCGTTTGCACCGTGGCCTCCGGCTCCCTCGCGCCCGTTCCGAACGGAGGAGCGGGTTGGGGAGAGGAGGCGCTCCGCAAAGTTGGGCCGCTCGCCATGGTGAAGCAC
>CAZUUP010000278.1:0-7775 GCA_964623105.1 uncultured Akkermansia sp. | reverse complement strand
GGAAGTTTCTTTCTGTATCAGGACGCTTCCGCAGCGGGTGCGAGGCTCTCCTCCGCTCCGAGCGTAGGAGAGGGAGATCGGAGCTGCGCAGCATTTATGCCGCTTCAGCGTGGGGCTTCGGCGCGGGTGCGAATGCGGCGGGACGGGCGGACGGTGAAGCGGCGTGAACGCCGCGCGCCGGGGGGCGATGGCGAAGTCCGGGGCGCACCAAACACCCACGGCTCCGTCTCCCTCGCCCCGTGAGGCACGAACGGGGAGACGGGTGGGGAGAGGGGTACTCCAACACGCCGGGCCGTTCAGTGATTACGGAGCACCTCCTCTCCCCGGCCCTCTTCTCCGCTCCGAGCGGAGGAGAGGGAAACGGAGGCGCGCGGCATTGATGCCGCTTGAAGGTGGGGCGTTTGGGCGGGTGCGGACGCGTCAGGATGGGTGGCCGGTGAAGCGGTGTGAACCGCAGACGGGCACGCTCCGGCTCGCAACTGTCCGCGCCCGTTCACCTTTTTACTGTCCTACCAGAGGGGGACAACTAATTCTGCTCAACGACGATTCGGAAGAACTGTTCGAAAACCGATGCGGACATAGTAATTGTAATCCGGCACGGCTCCTTCGCGAAACGCCGACCGAGTGTAAAAAGCACTACCATCCCAACTCCCGCACCGATAAATGCGTATGTGACCCGATGCGGGGCCTATTGGATTAATCTGTACGCCGGTTTCATAGAGATCATACCAATCCCAACACCAGTTCCACACGTTACCTGCTAAATCGTACAAACCAAAACCGTTCGGGGCGAAGCTCCCGACTGGACTTGTGTAAGGATATACGCCGTCATTGAAAGATGGGTGATTGCCTGGAGATGCAATGTCGTAGCTCTCACTTCCGCCAGTATAGTTAGCGTAACTCTGCGAAATCGTGTCACCCCAAGGAAAACGTTTACCAGTCAAGCCACCGCGCGCCGCCTTTTCCCACTCCGCTTCCGTCGGCAGTCGATACCCCGCAGCCCACTTTACCGCATCGTTGCTCACATTCACCCGCCCGCTACGATAGACTATGGCTTGCTCCGTATCCGTATAATACGCCGGTATTCGACCCTCTTTTTCCGAGCGCGCATTGGCCCATTTCACGCAGTCGTACCACGAAACAGAATGCACGGGATGGTTGATCGCCTTACCCGAACCGGAATTGTCGAAGTCATAGCCATTATTAATCGCCCAAGTATAAACTTCGTCCCACAATGCTTTAGTAACTGGAAACTTATCCATAAAAAATGCGTCCACTACTACCGGATGTACGACGGCATTAACCAAACCATCCAACGAATCTCCCATTTGAAACATTCCGGCGGGAACGAGTGCCATATCTGGTGGCGCGGGATCTTGGACAGCGAGAGCTGCGGGCACGCTCACCGTGACGCCCTTTGAGTTCCGTACCTCTACCGTGTAAATTCCCGCATCATACCTCTTCGCATGATAGGTGCGCAGCGTCGTCGTCCGCGAACCGGAGCGCAGAATGTCATCCGTCAGATAAAACCCGTTCCGCAGCCAGCGATACTCCAGCGGCGCAGCCCCCTTGGCCTCCACGTAAAACGTCACCGGGCTATTGCTCGGCACGGAGACTGATAGTGGCTGAACGGTAATTTGCGGCGCCAGCGTGGAGCCGTTCGTGTGCCACAGAACCGTCTGCGGGATGAGGTCGAACGTGTGGCTGGGCTGAGCGCCCCACGCCTCGTCCCACACTTTGAGGTTCAAACCCACGGTGCTGGTCAGTCCGGCATAGAGCGAAAGGTCATAACTCGACTCGCCAGCGTTGACATGCGCGTTTCCGGCCAGTTCCAAATAAGGCTGCAATTCGCCACTAACGCCGGCCACGCTGTAGAGATAGATCGTCACCTTGGGCTGGAGCCAAACCTTCGCATCCGCCGTCACTTCGGCCTGAAACACCGGCACCGTGTAGGTGAATGTGGCATCAGGGCTGGTAAACGGCGTGCTCCATCCCTCGGCGTCGCTCCACCGGCGGCCCACGAGGATTTCCTTCGTGCCGGTGATGCCCGTGGTGAGGCTGTCCGTGACCGTGGCGCTGGCCCTGTAGCCCACGTCGATTTCATACACCACGTCCACCCACACCGGCACCGGACCAATCGGGGTGAGGATAAGCGTGCCATAGCGTTTGGTGATGGGCGTGATGAGTCCCCGGCTGCCGCTGCTGCTCACGGTGCCGGTGTAACTGACCCGGGCCTGAAGATTCGCCGTCACCGCGCCCGAGAGGGAGGTCTCGAACTCGCGCAGCCGGAAGCCGCGGATGTTCACCCCGAGGTCCAGCTTGCCATTCCAATCAAACGCGCTGCCGGGCAGCAGCTCGATGGTCAGTCCGCCGCCTTGATAGACCACTTGTTCGAGGTCGTGGTGGTAGTTCAAGGGCAGGCCGCTGTTGAGCGTGGCCTGCGGGACCACAGCGTTGGTCGTCACTTCCGAGAACGTTTTTGAGACGAGGCTACCGTTCTCGATCAGTTCGGCGAGCTTGGCCGGGCGGGTGAGGACGACGACGGTGTTGCTGACGGCGTATTCCGTGACGTTGGTGACGACAACGGTGTAGCCGGATTGCAGGCTGGAGTTCACGAGGATCATGCTATTCGTCACACCCGAGGACGCGCCCGTGAAGGAAAAGACAAAGGTGCTGGCGTTGGAGGAGACGAGGGTCAGCGCAGGGCCGCTCTGGGGGATGCGGCCCTGCGGGATGCGCGTGGATTGGGGACCGGTGCCGCCGCCGATGAAGACGATGTTCGTGCTGGCGACGGCGGGGAGCTCGAGCTGGAAGGTCCAGGTGAAGTTCGTGGTCTGGTTTCCCAAGGTGTCCGCGACGGTGAGGCTCGCGGTGACGAGGTCGCCCGCTGCGCCGAGGGTTTCGGTGTTGGTGGGCGAGTAGGTGAGCAGACCGTTGGTGAAGGAGAGGCGCGCGTCGGCGAGGGTGAGCGGTCCGTTGGTGGCCGTGGGATTGCTGAGGGTGAGCGTGAGTGAATTGGTGGCGATGGCGGTGTCATCGCGCAGCCACGCCCGCAGGATCGCCGCGCGCGCGACGGCGATGCCGCCCGCTGCCGGCTCGGTGCGATAGATCTCGGGGCCTTCGGTGTCCACGGCCACGACGCGGAAAAAGCGGGCGAACGTGTCGGTGACGAAGGTCTGGACGAGAGCGTTGCTGCTGGCGGTGAGGGTGCCGGGCGCGGGCAGGGCGTCGCGCCACGGCGCGGCGAGGTTGGTGCTGGACTGGAGGCGATAGGTGCGGCCGGGCGTGGCGTTCCAGAGAGTCTGGATGGCGTTGGTGCCGGCGGGGCGGATGTTCGCATCCACGAGCTGCTCGGCAGCGCGGGCGGAGGGGACGGCGGCGAGCAGGGCGAGGAGGAGGATGGAATGGCGCATAACCTTTTGGCGTGATTGGCTGGCAAGGGCGAGTGTGCGGGCTGGGAGGCTGGCTGGTCAAGTTTCCCAAGGAAGGAGCTGGGGCCCCGCCAGATTCCGCGGGAGCGGAAAACCTGCCATGCCGATGTGCAACCCACTCCCAGAACCTTGCGCCTCCCGGCACAGTTCCCACCTTGGGAACTGCGGCCTTGATTTTCGCCCCTGCGCGGTGAGCCTCCATTCATGCGAGTCATCGCCCGCAGAACGCGCCGCGATTTTTTTGAACCACCCACCGACAGCAAAACTTCCCTGGAAGCATGGTTTCATGAGGCTGCAGCCGCACGCTGGCGGGAACCGCAGGACATCAAACGCCGCTACGCCTCTGCGGACGTGCTGCCGGGCAACCGGGCGGTCTTCAACATCAAGGGAAACGCCTACCGCCTCGTCGTAAAAATCCACTACCAGACTGGCATCATCTTCATCCGCTTCGTGGGAACGCACGCGGAATACGACAAGATCGACGCCACTTCCATCTGACCCGTCGTTTATGAAACCAAGAATTCTCAAGACCGTGGCGGCGATCAAGTTCCGCATGGAGCAGGATGGCCTGCGGCAGAAGGATCTCGAAAAGCATTTCCCCGGCAAGAACCCCGTCTTCGAAATCCTCAACCGCAAACGCCCCCTCAGCATCGGCATGATCCGCGCCTTGCACCGCGGGTTGGGCATTCCCGCCGAAGTCCTCCTTCGCGAAGTCCCCGCCTGATCTGATACCGCCACTGCTTCGGCAGGGGTCTCGACCAGAAACTCGTCAATGTCGAAGGTGCCGAAACGACAAGAAACTGATTTAAGAATCTCCGCTCGCGAACTAAAACCAACCCATGAAAATCACCTTGGAAGTCTCGAAGAAAATGGGCCGCGAGATGCAAGCCCTCGGCGCCGACCTGCCCGCGGCAATCAGACTGGGACTGGCGGACTGGCGCTGGTATCCCACCCCGACGCACCGCGAGCTGGCCAACGCTATCCGGGAACTTACCACGGCCACCACTCCCGAACAGGTGCTCGCGCTCCGCCCCACTCCCAAGCTCGCCCGCCTCGTCCGCCGCCTCCTCGACAAAGAAGGCAAAACCGGACTCAACGCCGCCGAGCGTGACGAGATGGACGCCTGCCAGCGCGTGGACCACCTCGTGCGTCTGGCCAAACAAGCCGCGGCCGTGCGCCTCAAGAAATTCCACGGCGCATGAGTTCCGGCAAAGTATCCGCTCGACTGCGCGAACCCGTCCCCCGCCGCCGCAAGGACGATCCCCGGCCACCCGACGAACTCGCCCCCTCCACGATCATGGCCGGATGCCATGCCATAGGCCCCCCGCGACGATCCCCGGCACACTGGACCTGATGCGAATCTCCGAAGGCAATCTTCAACCAGGCTCTACCGCCCCGCCGGACCAACCCCCACCCGCCGTCTCACCTCCCTGATCATTTTTCTCCACATCGGCTTAAGAAACGCCGGTGCCTCAAGACTCTCCTTGGCATATTTCCGCGTCGCTTTGGACCAATCAACATCCGCCACCAGCACATTCTCATTTGCGTTGTCCGCCAGACACAACACCCGGCTGTCCGGCGCCACAATCTTCGAATCCCCCGCCGACCACTTGCCGCCACCCTGCGGACCGACCGAGTTGGCGAACACGTAGTAGATCGCGTTCTCAAACGCCCGCACCGCAATCCCGTCCCGCCCCCCGCGCTTCCGACGCGACACCGCCAACTCATCCAATCCCGCGTTCGGATGAAACACCACCTGCGCCCCCGCCATCACCGCCAGCCGCACCAACTCCGGATACCGCCGCTCATGACAGATGATCGCCGTCGCCAACACCCCGTCCAATTCGAACAACGCGATCGAATTCCCCGGCCGGAAAAACCGCCGGTCGCCCGCCGTCAATTGACACTTCGCATAACGATAAACCATCTCCCCGCGCCGGTTGAACACCACCAGACAGTTCTCCAACCACCGCCCCCGAAACACTGGTGACCCGACGAGCAGATGAACGCCATGCCGCGCTGCCAATTCGCCAATCCGCCCTAATGCTCCCTGCAACTCCTCCCGCCGCAACTTCGCAAAGTCGCAGGCATAACCCGTCGTCGCGCACTCCGGGAACAGCACCACGTCCGCCCGCCGACGCACCGCCCGACGCACGGCCGCCTCAATCTTCCCCAGATTCCCCTCGATGCTCGGCGCAAACTTCATCTGCACCACCGCGATCCGCCGGATCATGGCCCCCGTCTCCATCCTTTCCAACCCATCCCCCGCCGTCGATTTTGCTGGCTGCATACAGTTAAAACTCTCGTCCCCCGAACCTCGCGCAAACGCCCCCCCGCTTCAACCCCACCCCGCCGCAACTCCATCAGTTCGCCTGCACCTCCACCGCCACCACCTCCCCGTCTTCGCACTCCACGAACACTTCAAACGGCCGGCAACACACCTCGCAATCACTCGTAAAACGCTGCGACCCCACCGAGGCATCAATCGCCACCTCGCAATCCTGACCGCAGAACGGACATTGAACCGACACAGTATCTTGCACCCGCCCCACCCTCGCACACCCCCCCCCAAAAGCAAACCCGCCCTTCCCCCAATCCCGCGGCCCCTCCGTCCCTCCATCCCTCCGTCTCTCAGTCCCTCCCTCCCATTTCCCCGCATTTGAAGCTTTGAGCCCCCCCCGACCTCCGGCATCATCTCGCCCATGACAGGTCTCATCGCCATCGTCGGCCGCCCCAACGTGGGCAAGTCCGCCCTCTTCAACCGCATCGCCGGCAAACGCATCGCCATCGTCCACGACGAACCCGGCGTCACCCGCGACCGCGTCACCGCCGAGGCCGAGTGGAACGGCCGCCCCTTCACCCTCGTCGATACCGGCGGCATCGGCCTCCTCCGCGGCGAAAAATCCGCCGACCTCATCACCCGCGCCGCCTTCGACCAGGTCCAGCTCGCCATCGAATCCGCCCACGCCATCATCCTCGTCGTCAACGTCCAGGAAGGCGTCGTCCCCCTCGACCGCGAAGTCGCCACCCGCCTCCGCCAGTGCGGCAAACCCGTCCTCGTCGCCGTCAACAAAGTGGACAACCACCGCGCCGAGGCCGGCCTCCCCGAATTTGCCGAACTCGGCTTCGACCGCCTCTTCCCCGTCACCGCCATCCACGGCTACGGCACCGAAGCCCTCATGAACGCCGCCGTCGCCTTCCTCCCCGCCGCCCCCGCCGATGCCGCCGCCACCTCCGCCCGCGAAACCGCGCCCTGGCCCGACGGCCCCCTCAAACTCGCCATCGTCGGCCGCCCCAACGTCGGCAAATCCTCCATCATCAACAGCCTCACCCGCTCCGAACGCGTCATCGTCTCCCCCATTGCCGGCACCACCCGCGACTCCGTGGACGTCCCCTTCGAAGTTGACACCGACGGCGTCCGCCAGAAATACATCCTCATCGACACCGCCGGCATCCGTAAATCCCGCCGCATCGACGACTCCGTCGAATTCTTCAGCGTCAAACGCTCCGAGGATTCCATCGCCCGCGCCGACGTCGTCGTCTTCGTCCTCGACGCCGAGTCCGGCATCCTCGAACAGGACAAAAAGATCGCCGACCGCATCGTCGAGAACCACAAGGCCTGCATCATCGTCATCAACAAATGGGACCTCGTCGAAGACAGCGTCCGCCTCGCCCGCGAAAAGGAACTCGCCCGCCAGCAAACCCTCAAGAAATACGAACGCGGCCCCCAAAAAATGACCACCCTCGGCGAATTCGGCCAGTGGGTGCAGGAAAAGCTCTTCTTCCTCGACTACGCCCCGGTGATCTTCACCTCCGCCACCAACGGCTTCAACCTCGACCGCCTCCTCGAAGCCGTCCGGTACGTCTCCGCCCAGCTCCAGCAAAAAATCCCCACCGGCCTCCTCAACCGCACCCTGCAGGACGCCATCGAACGCCGCCAACCCATCAGCGCCACCGGCCACCGCCTCAAATTCTTCTACGCCACCCAGGTCCGCCAGGCCCCGCCCACCTTCATCCTCTTCGTCAACCGCGACGAACTCTTCTCCGACACCTACACCAAATACCTCGCCGAACAACTCCGCCGCGCCTTCGGCTACGAGGGCTGCCCCATCATCCTCGTCCCCAAACCACGCCCCCAAACCATCGACCCCGTCCGCCGCACCTCCCCCCGCCCCGCCCCCCAGCAACCCCCATCCCGCCCCAAACGCGGCCACAACCGCAAACGCTCCCCCGGCGTGGACCGCACCCACCGCCGCCCCCGCAAATAGCCCGCCCCGAAGGAGCACATGCCTCCGGCGTGTCGTTTCCGGCGTCCCGCCGGAAACCTCGTCCACCCATCCTCCC
>CAZUUP010000277.1:0-7781 GCA_964623105.1 uncultured Akkermansia sp. | reverse complement strand
CTCACCCCCCCCGTTAACTTCGCGATCCCCCGACCTCCGCCGCCGGCTTCTTGTCACCGCGGCGAGCCGCCAGCGCCACCACGATGAACTCGTGGTTCTCCCGCATCGAAATCTCCTGCTGCTCGGTTGCCTCGCGCCTGCACCCAACGCCGCACCCACACCCGGGCCTCCGTCTCGTAGCTCCTGACATCCCGCTGCGGCCGATCGAATCCAATCGTTGAGTCTGCCCCGCCCGGCCCGTTCCTCTGCCGGGAACGCATCCCCCCGGAACCACCCCGGAAATCCATTCCCAAACGCCGACCGGGTTGCCAGAGTACCGCCGTGCAGACGATCGAAGTCAAAGACCTGAAGATTGGCTACGACGGAACCACCGTCCTGGAGCGCATCAATTTTCAGGTCCACCGCGGGGAGGTGTTCGTGATCCTCGGCGGCTCCGGTTGCGGCAAAAGCACCCTGCTCAAGCACCTCATCGGTCTGTACGAACCCATGAGCGGGGAAGTCTGGATCGAGGGCGTAAACCTCGTCGGCACCCGCGACCGCGACCGCCAGCGTCTGCTGCGCCGGTTCGGGGTCATGTACCAGAGCGGTGCGCTCTTCGGTTCGTTGACCGTTCTGGAAAACGTCCGCCTGCCTCTGGATCTCTTCACCGAGCTTCCGGCCCGCGCCCGCAACCTGGTCGCCCTCGCCAAGCTTAAGCAGGTCGGCCTTGCCGCCGCCGCCCATCAGCAACCCGCCGACCTCAGCGGCGGCATGCAAAAGCGCGCCGCCATCGCCCGCGCCATGGCGCTGGATCCGGGCATCCTGTTCCTCGACGAACCTTCCGCCGGCCTCGATCCCGTGACCTCCGCCGGCCTCGATGCCTTGATCAATGACCTCGCCGAGAACATGGGCATCACCTTCGTCATCGTGACGCACGAACTGCCCAGCATCTACGCCATCGCCGACCGCGTCGTCATGCTGGACCGCCAGTCCCGCACCATGATCGCCGAGGGCAAACCCGAGGACCTCCGCGACCATTCGCCCAACCCCTGGGTGCGCCAGTTCTTCAATCGTGCCGCCGAAGCGGCCATCGCCAATCCCGCCTGAGCCCCCATGAGCGTCAAAAGCAACAACCTGAAAATCGGCCTCTTCGTCCTTGCCGGCCTCGCCATCCTTGTCGCCTCGCTGTTCGTGTTCGGTGCCCGCACCTATTTCGAGGAGAAGAAACAGTTCGAGACCTACGTCGCCGGGGATGTCGAAGGCCTGTCCGTCGGCTCGGCGGTGTTGCTCCGTGGCGTGCCCGTCGGCAAGGTCAATCGCATCACCTTCACCTGGATCGACTACCCGGGAGTCACCAACAGCGGCTGGGTCCTGGTCCAGTTCGAGGTCAAAGCCCGGGTCATCCCCAGCACGCGCGACCAGACCTTCGAGCAATTGCTCAAGGATCACCTCGGGCGCGGTCTGCGCGCACGCGTCAAGGGTGTCGGCATCACCGGCACCAGCATCCTATCCCTCGAATACGTCACCCCGCCCCCTCCGCCGCTGATGAATGTCCCGTGGACGCCCAATCACCACTACATCCCCTCGGCAGAGACCAAGTTCAGTCAAATGCTCGCCTCCATCGAGACCTCGCTCGCCAGCCTGCGCGAAGTTGACTTCAACAAACTCGCCCAACGCCTCGAACAAGTGCTGACCTCGACGGACAAGCTCGTCGTCGAGGCTACCAAGGTGAATTTCGAGCGCCTCGGCGGCGAAGCCAGCCGCCTTGGCGCGGAGGCCACGCGGCTCGTCTCCGAGGTCCGTGAAACCAACCAGAAACTCCAGACCAACCTCCTCGACAAGGTCAGCGGTGACGCTTCCAAACTCCTCGCCGAGTTGCGCGAAAGTAACACCAAACTCCAGGCTACCCTCGACGACGCCCGCGCCGGAATCCGCGCCGTGAAATTCGAGGACGTCAACAACAGTCTGGCCTCCGTCGGGCGCAACGCTGACAAGCTCGTCCTCGACGCCGTGGAAACCAACCGTAAACTCCAGGGCCTGCTCGACCGCCTCAACTCCCTCAATCTCGCCCCGCTCAACACCTCCATCGACAACGCCCGCAGTGCCACCGAAAGCCTCGACGCCGTCCTGCGCGAACTCAAACAATACCCGTCCGGTTTTCTCTTCGGCACCCCGCCCGCCCCCGCCCGCAGCCTCCGAAAGCCATCGCCATGATTCACCGCCAAACTTCCACCGCCGCCCTCATGCTTCCGCCAACCCTGCGCACTTCAGCCGTCGCCGACCCCGGACGCCTCAGCCTCCCGGTCCTGGCCGCCAGCCTGTTGCTAGCCCTCACCGGCTGCCTCTCCCGCCCCCAGTTGGTCCGGGAATCCTTCGCCCTGACCGCCGTCGCCTCCCAACCTTCGACTCCTGCCTCCAGCGCCGCCGCCAACGCGATTGTCAGCCTGAAAACCATTACCGTCGCCCCGCTGTTCGAGGGCAAGCCCTTCGTCTATCGCACGGGTGAACAAACCTGGGAGCAGGATCCCTACGCCGAATTCCTCATCCCGCCCGCCCGCATGCTGACCGAATCCGTGCGCACGTCCCTCCGCCGCAACGCGATCTTCCGCGACGTCGTCGAACCCGGCGCCCTTCTCGGGGCCGACCGCTTCGCTGAGATTCACGTCACCGAACTCTACGGCGACTTCCGGCCCGCCACCGAACCCACCGCCTTCCTCAACCTCCGCTGCACCCTTATCCGCGCCGGAACCAAGCCGGAGATCCAGTTGCAGAAGGAATACGTCCGCCGCCTGCCCCTGCCCGCCCGCACCGCGCCCGCACTCGCCAACGCGTGGAACGACGCTCTCACCCAAATCCTCGCCGACCTCGCCGCCGACCTCGCCGCACAAGCCCGGTAACCTTCGCACGCTCCCCTGCCCCAAATTCCCCCGCCCGGCTTGGACGCGGGCACACAACACTGCCTCAGAGCCGCCAGCGACTTTCCCCTTGTGACCCAACCGGGGCCCGGCGTTTACTTCCACCCTGATGAACATCCTCGAAGAACTCGGCTGGCGCGGCTTGATCGCCGACTGCACCGACACGGCCGAACTCACCAAACGCCTCGCCGCGGCACCCATCACCCTTTACTGCGGCTTCGACCCCACCGCTGACAGCCTGCACGTTGGCAATCTCGTCCCCCTCCTGGCCCTCCGCCGCTTCCAACTCGCCGGACATCATCCCATTGCCGTCGCGGGCGGTGCCACCGGCAGCATCGGCGACCCCAGCGGCAAGAGTCAGGAACGCCAGCTCCTCACCCAGGAAACCCTCGACAGCAACATCGCCTCCGTGAAGGAGCAACTCCGCCGCCTCCTCGATTTCCACGCCCCCGCCAATCCCGCCCGCCTCGTGGACAACGCCTCGTGGACCGCGCCCGTCAGTTTCCTCACCTTCCTGCGCGACATCGGCAAACATTTCTCCGTCAACCAGATGGTCGCCAAGGAAAGCGTCCGCGCCCGGATGGAAGACCGTGAAGTCGGCATCAGTTACACCGAATTCAGCTACATGCTGCTCCAGGCTTTCGACTTCTATCACCTGCGCAAAGAGTGCCACTGCGAACTCCAGATCGGCGGCAGCGATCAATGGGGAAACATTACCGCCGGCACCGACCTCATCCGCAAAAAACTCGGCTCCCACGCCTTCGGGCTCACCCTCCCGCTCATCACCAACGCCGACGGCTCGAAGTTTGGCAAGACCGTTGCCGGTGCCGTCTGGCTCGATACCCGCCGCACCAGCGTTTATCGCTTCTATCAATTCTGGATCAACACCGACGACCGCGACGTGCTGCGTTACCTCAAATACTTCACCTTCCTTTCCCGCGACGAAATCGAGGCCCTCACCGCGCAGCACACCGCCAATCCCGGCGCCCGCGCCGCCCACAAGGCCCTCGCCCGCGCCGTCACCGACCTCATCCACGGCCCCGACGCCACCACCGAAGCCATCCGCGCCAGCGAAATTCTCTTTGGCGGTTCCCTCGATGCCATCTCCGAGGCCACCTTCGCGGAAATCGCTGGCGAAATCCCCTCCAAGGAAATCCCCCGCACCCGCCTCGCCGACACGCCGCTCCCGCTGCTGGACCTCCTCGTCGAGACCGGCCTCTGCCCCAGCAAAGGCCAGGCCCGCAAAGACCTCGAAGGCGGCGGCATCTACGTCAACAACGTCCGCGAATCCAACCTCCAGCGAACCCTCGGCCCCGCCGACCTGCTCTTCGACAAGAACCTCCTCCTTCGCAAAGGCAAAAAAAACTACACCCTCGTCACGGTGAAATGACTCCCGGAACCGCCCCGGCTTCAGCCAGGCCGACCGCCCGCCACAACGGCGCGGGAAGGCCGGCCATTCAATCAGCAAAACGCGGAAAGCCCAAAACCGCCTTCCTCCCCCCCGCGCTCAAAAAAACTTTAACCCCTCCGCTTTTCGGAATGCCCGCCGCCCTTCATGCGTCCAACGCCCCAGTCATTCGCACCATAGAAGCATCATGATAAACGTCGCCCCGCGTCCCGGCACCCGCATCTCCTTCCCGCTGCTCCTCGTCCTTCTGGGCACCCTCGGCGCCCCCGCCGCCGATCCGAGCGCCGAACAGCTCGCTTTCTTTGAGACCAAAATCCGCCCCGTCCTCGCGGGCAAGTGCTACTCCTGCCACTCCGCCGAAGCCAAGGAAAAGGGCAAGAACAAGGCCGCCCTGTTCGTTGATTCCCGCGAGGGACTCCTCTATGGCGGCGAATCCGGCCCCGCCCTCGTCCCGGGCAAACCCGCCGACAGCCTTCTCATCAAGGCCCTTCGCCACATCTCCGAAGACCTCGCCATGCCGCCGAAGGAGAAACTCGCCGACGCCGTCATCGCCGACTTCGAGAAATGGATCGCGCAGGGCGCAGCCGACCCCCGCACCGGCGCGCGCCCCGCCGCCAAACACGAAATCAATCTCGAAACCGGCCGCCAATGGTGGTCCTTCAAGCCCCTGCAACCCGTCCCCGTCCCCGCGGTGCGCAACACCGCCGCCGTCCGCAATCCCATCGATAACTTCATCCTCGCGCGTCAGGAAGCCGCCGGCGTCACGCCCAGCTCCCCCGCCCGCCGCGAAACCCTCATCCGCCGCGCCAGCTTCGACCTCACCGGCCTCCCGCCCACTCCCGAAGCCGTCACCGCCTTCATCAACGACCGCTCCCCCAAAGCCTTCGAGCAACTCATCGACAACCTCCTCGCCACCACCGCCTATGGCGAACGCTGGGCCCGCCACTGGCTCGACGTCGTCCGCTACGCCGAGAGTGGCGGCTACGAATTCGATGGCTTCCGCCCCGGCGCCTACCACTACCGCGACTGGGTGATTCGCTCCTTCAACGCCGACCTTCCCTACGATCGCTTCCTCCAGTTGCAACTCGCCGGCGACAAACTCCAACCCGGCACCTACGATGCCGCCGCCGCCGTCGGCTTCATCGTCTCCGGTCCCTTCCCCGGGCAGACCACCGCGAAAACCATCGAGAAAATCCGCTACGACCAACTCGACGACATCGTCTCCACCCTCGGCAGCGGCGTCCTCGGACTCACCATGGGCTGCGTCCGTTGCCACGACCACAAATACGATCCCCTGCCCCAGAAGGACTACTACGCCATCGCCGCCGCCTTCGCCCGCACCGTTCAAGGAAACGAGATGCTCGACATCGACCCCCAAGGCACCCAGACGGCGCTCGCCACCCACGCCAAAGCCCACGAAACCCTGCTCGCCAATGTCCGCCAGTTCGCCGCCGCCGAACTGCCCGCCCGCCTTAGCGCATGGCAGAAAAACAAACTCCCCGCTCTCACCAACGCCACCTTCACCGATTCCCTCGACCTCGACCTGCCCGGCGAAAAATCCCCGGTCGCCCCGCCGCCTTCCGCCAAATCCATCGCGACCAACGCCGCCCCCGTTCCCGACCCGCGCTGGCAATTCCTGGACCCCATCGACGCCGCCGCCAACAACTCCTTCCTCTCCATCGCCACCAACAGCGTCATCATCCACGGCGGACGCACCAAAGCCCCGCCCGTCAAACGCCGCGCCCGCCTCCCCTCCCGTGCCGCCCAGGAAGACAGCTTCACCGTCACCGCCCACACCTACCAATCCCAGCTCACCGCCATCCGCATCGACGCCTTTGCCGACAAATCCCTCCCCAAGAACGGTCCCGGCCTCGCCGGCGACGGCAGCTTCAACCTCGCCGACTTCACCGTGACCGCCGAACCCTTGGACAAGAACAACACCAACGCGCCGGTGAAACTCAAACTCCGTCCCCTCCAAGCCCGCTTCGAGGAAAAGGCCATGCCGCTCAGCAACGCCATCGACGCCAACCCCGGCACAGGCTGGCGCGCCAAAGACGACGCGGGCAAGGACAACGCCGCCGCCTTTGCCCTCGACCAGCCGTTCGCCGGCTTCCCCGGCGGCACCGAACTCACCTTCGAGCTGCACTTCAAGAACGACGGTTTCGGCCGCTTCCGCATCGCACTCAGCACCGCTCCATTCGCCGCGCCGCAAACCGACGTCGCCGCCGCCAAAAAACCTGCCGTCCCGCCCGCAGATCCGGCTTCGCGTCCCGCCGCCCTGCTGCCCAATTCGACCCCCGTTCCCCAGCACCTTCACGAACTCCAATCCATGCTCGCCGCCCGGCTGATCGACGCTCAACGCGAAGACGCCGTCCGCTGGTTCAGCCACTACGATGAAGCAGCCCGAAAGGTTTTCACCGCCCTCACCGACCACGCCCGCAACACCCCGCGCCCAAAACTCGCTGAAGTGTACACCACCGCCGCCGGCGGTCAGGACGTCTATCTCCTCCGTCGGGGCGAGGTGGATCAAAAACTCGGCAAATCCGACCCCGGCGTCCTCCAGGTCCTCAACCGCGCCCCCGCCGCCAAGCCCGCTGCCGCAACTCCCGCCACCACGCCCGCGCCCGATCCCCGCGTCGCCCTCGCCCAGTGGCTCACCGATCCCGTCCACGGCGGGGGCAGTCTGGTCGCCCGCGTCCTCGTCAACCGCCTCTGGAAACACCACTTCGGACGCGGCATCGTCGCCTCCCCCAATGACTTCGGCGCCAAGGGCGAACCGCCCACCCACCCCGAACTGCTCGACTACCTTGCCAACGAGCTCATCCGCCACGGCTGGCAACTCAAACCCCTCCACCGCCTCATCATGGGCAGCGCCACCTACCAGCAGGGCGCGGACGCCAATCCCGCCAATCTCCAGCGCGACACCGACAACCGCCTCCTCTGGCAACGCCCGGCCCGCCGCCTCGAAGCCGAGGCCATCCGCGATTCCCTCCTGGCCGTCGCCGGACGCCTCGATTCCAAGCTCTACGGTCCCAGCGAAAACAACGCCGAATCCACCCGCCGCAGCGTCTATCTCCGCGTCAAACGCAGCGAACTCATCCCCTTCCTCACCCTTTTCGACGCCCCCGAACCCAGCGCCAGCATCGGCGACCGCGGTGCCACCACCGTGCCCACTCAGGCGCTCACTCTGCTCAACTCCCCCCTGGTCCGCGACCTCGCCACCCGCGTAGCCCAACGCGCCCTCTCCACCCTGCCCGATTCTCAGGCATCTCCCGTCGCCCGCCTGTTCCAACTCACCCTCTCCCGCCCTCCCAGCTCCGCCGAGGAACTGCGCTTCACCAACTTTTTCCAGAACCAACTCAAACTCGTAAGCACGGAAACCAAACCCACCCCGGCCCAAACCGAGAAAGCCCTCGCCGAAACCAGTCTCGCCCTCCTCTGCCTCAACGAGTTCATCTACATCGACTGACCCGCCCACC
>CAZUUP010000276.1:0-7783 GCA_964623105.1 uncultured Akkermansia sp. | reverse complement strand
TGGGACCGCCCGTGCAGTTCAGGCATTTGGCGAAGATGCGGGCGACGGTGGTTTTGCCCGTGCCGCGCGGCCCGCAGAAAAGATAGGCGTGGGCGATGCGCTGCGCGGCGATCGCGTTGGCGAGGGTCTGGGTGACGTGTTCCTGCCCCACGACGTCGCTGAAACGCTGCGGCCGATATTTTCTGGCGATTACCTGATAGGACACACGCGGACGATGACGGAGGAACCGAAGGGGATGAAGCAGAAAATTCGGCGCGCACGGGGGCGGCAAAACGGAGCGGCGGGGCCAGGCCCATGCCGCGGCTCGGGATTCTTCCTGCGCACGCTTGCGCCAATCCATCTCGAAACATACTTTCGCACCGGTCGGATGCCCCGACCCTCAAGAATTACAGCATGAAATCTTCACCTCACCGCGCACTTCTGGCAGCCACCTGCCTGTTGCTGGCGTTCGTCCGCATCTTTTCCGTGGTCTCGGCCGCCGACAAACCCAACCCCGCAACCAAAGCCACCCCGACCGCGGCGGACGAGTTCCCCCCGCAACCTCCCGTCCCCGCCCTTTCGCCCGCCGACGAACTCAAGACCATCGAACTGCCCGCCGGCTACCGCCTCGAACTGGTCCTCAGCGAACCCGAAATCAAGGAACCCTCCGCCATCGCCTTCGACGGCAACGGCCGCCTCTACGTCGTCGAGATGCGCACGTACATGCAGGACATCGATGGCACAGGCGAACACGCGCCCATCAGCCGCATCTCGCGTCACGAGTCCACCCAACGTGACGGCCGGTTCGACCGCCACACCGTCTTCCTCGACAACCTCCTGCTCCCCCGCATGGTCCAACCCCTGGATGACCGTGTGCTCGTCGGCGTCACCGATTCGAACGACATCACCGTCCATCGCGACACCAATGGCGATGGAATCGCCGATGAGAAACTCCCGTTCTACGAAGGCGGCCCCCGCGGCGGCAACATGGAGCACCAGCCCAGCGGCCTGCTCTGGGCCATGGACAACTGGCTCTACACCACCTACAACGCCTATCGTCTCCGCTGGACCGGCACCAACGCCCTCAAGGAACCGACCGCACCCAACGGCGGCCAATGGGGCCTCACGCAGGACGATCACGGCAAGCCCTGGTGGTCCAACGGCGGCGGCGAGAAGGGTCTCTGGCACTTCCAAACCCACGTCCTCTACGGCGCGATCGACGTCCCCGAGCAACAGCCCGCCGACTTCCGGGTGGTCTATCCGCTCATCGGCCTGGCCGATGTACAGGGCGGCAAGAACCGCTTCCGTCCCGAGGACAAAACCCTCAATCACTTCACCGCCACCTGCGGTCAGGTGATCTTCCGCGGCGACCGCCTGCCCGCTGAAATGCGCGGCGACGCCTTCATTCCAGAACCGGTCGGACGCCTCATCCGCCGCGCCAAGGTCGAGGTCAAAGACGGCATCACCTGTATCAGCAACCCCTACCCCAACTCCGAGTTCATCCGCTCGCGCGACCCCAACTTCCGCCCTGTCAATATGATGACGGGACCCGACGGCTGCCTCTACATCGTGGACATGTACCGCGGCATCATCCAGGAGGGCAACTGGACCCGCGAAGGCTCCTATCTGCGAAAGGCCATCAAACAGTACAGCCTTGACAAGAACGTCGGCCGCGGACGCATCTGGCGGCTGGTTCATCAGGATTTCCAGCCCGGCCCCCAACCGCGAATGCTTGACGAAACTCCCGCCCAGTGGGTCCGCCATCTCGAACATCCCAACGGCTGGTGGCGCGACACCGCGCAAAAACTCCTCGTCGTCCGCGGCGACAAATCCGTCGTGCCCGCACTTGCCGACCTGGCACGCAACAGCAAGAACCATCTCGCCCGGATGCACGCGCTGTGGACGCTCGAAGGCCTCGGCGCAGCCAGCGCCGCCCTGGTGCGCGAAAGGTTGGCCGACCCCCACCCGCGCGTTCGGGAGACCGCCATCCGCGTCAGCGAAAGCCTCCACAAGGCCGGCGATACATCGCTTGTTTCCGAAATTCTCGCCCTCGCCCAAGATCCCGATCCCAACGTAGTCCTCCAAGTCATCGGCACTTCCAAGGTGCTCAACGTCACCAACTGGCAGCAGACCGCCCAGATCATCGTGGCCTCCAGCAAATCCCGGGGCGTGCAGGAAATCGGCAAGCAACTCGTCACCGCCCAACAGTCCGTTGGTGGCTCTGAATTCACCCGCGATGAGATCAAAATCCTCCAGCGCGGCGATGCCATCTACAAGGAACTCTGCTTTGCCTGCCATGGTTTCGACGGCAAAGGCATGCCCCAACAAGGCGCCGTCGCCGGCCTGACCATGGCCCCGCCCTTATCCGGGTCCAAGACCATCACCGCCAGCAAGGACGGGATCATTCTTGTCATGCTCCACGGACTCACCGGTCCCATCAACGGCAAGACCTACGAAGCCCAGATGGTGCCGATGAACACCAACGACGACGACTGGATCGCCGCCGTCGCCTCCTACGTCCGCAACAGTTTTGGCAACCGCGCCGGCATGATTTCCAAGCAGGACGTCGCACGCCTCCGCAAAGCCACCGCCAACCGCAACGAACCGTGGACCGTCGAAACCCTGCGCGCCGTCCTTCCACAACCGCTGAAAATCACGCCCGAGTGGAAATTCACCGCCAGTCACAACTCCACCGCCGTCGGCGCCGCCAGCGATGGCAAGGCCGACACTCGCTGGGACACCAAGGCATTCCAGACCAACGGCCAGTGGTTCCAGATCGAACTGCCCGCCGAGACCACCGTGGCCGCGCTCCGTCTCGACGCTGCCAAGTCCCGCAACGATTACCCGCGCGGTTACAAGGTCGAGGTTTCCGCCGACGGCCGCACCTGGGGAAAGCCCGTCGCGGAGGGCAAGGGCGTCGGCCCGCTGACCCAGATCGAGTTTGCCCCGACGCCGGCCAGATACATCCGCATCACGCAGACCGGCAGCGTCAAAGGCAACTTCTGGTCCATCGCCGAACTCGAAGTTTTCCAACCCGGCAAGACACCGGTCGTGAAAACCGCCTCACCCAAACCGGCCAAGGCCGTCTTCGAATAGCAATCGCCGGACAAGCGCGGCCGCAGCCGCAGGGGAATTGCCGCCGGTTCCGCCCGACCTATCCTTCCCCGTCGCGCACACCCGGCTCCGTCACTGCCAGCAAATCCACCAGTTGCTCGGGTGTCAGCAATCCCACAGGCAGACCGTGCAGGAATTGTAACCGCCGCACCCGTTGCGGACCCGTGCGGAAAAAACTTTCCAGCGTCAGCAGGTCATCCAGCAACAACGCCTCCTCGAACCGGTGCCCGGGCGGTCCACTGGTTACTGCCCTCAGCAACACCGCGACCAACTCGGTGGAATGGCCGGTGAAATAGGCGCGCAGCAGCGGCGCCACGGCCTGCCCGTCCGCCCAGCACGGCGGAACGCGGTATTCGCGCGGTGGCGTCGAGCCGAGGAGATTCAGCGGGAGCGTCTCGATGCGCGCGGGCGCGTGCAGCGTGAAGCAGAGCAGCCGGAGCAATCCCGCATAAGCGAACTTCGCCCCGCCCTTGAATGCGCCATGACAGTTCCAACCCTCGCCCGCGGCGGGTTCGCGCAGCAGCGCGAGTTCGAGCGTGCTCCCGGAATTGCCGCCTTCCCCGTCCGCAGTTCCCGGGGAACCCTCCCGCCACGCCAGATAAAAGCACGCCCACGGCCACACGTTCACGCGGTTGAAACGCGGGCGCAGTGTTCGCAGCAGCTCGTTCTCACGCAGCCGTGCGCTGGCGGGAGAGTCGCAGATTTCCCACTCGATACGCCGGACCTCATGCACGAGCCGCACCGTCTTGCGCGAGTCGCGCTCGGGATGCACATGCCGGTAGCTGTTCAACCGGTCCCGCAGATTCTGCGACTGCCCGATGTAAATGATCCGCCCCTCGCCATCGAACATCCGATACACGCCCGGCACCGCAGGAATCGCCCGGAAAAACTCCGCGCCAAACCGCTCCGTCAGCGGCTTCGGCGGCGCGAACAATCGCAGTTGCCGCGGCCGTTCCTCCGGGAGCGCGGGCGGCCCGCCCGCCGCCCCCAGGAGCGCGGGCGGCCCGCCCGCAACGGCCTCGCCTGCCAACGACGGCAGCGCTTCCTCCGCCCCCTCCGTCAGCTCCGCAATCTCAGTGGAAATCATGCGAGACATTTGCCTGCAGCTCCGCGAAGGCCAGCCGCTCAATCCGCAGGGCCTTGATGTGAATCGTGCCATGCCGCGATTGCACGCGCCCTTCGATGAGCAGAAACGGCTCCATCGTGATCGTCAGCCGCTCGGCCTCGAACAAATCCGCATTCACGATCGCGTTGCTGATGCCGGTCTCGTCCTCAAGGCTCACGAAGCAGGTGCCCTTCGCCGTGCCCGGCCGCTGCCGGCAAATCACCAAACCCGCGATGCGCACGAGATCGCCGTTGCGCGCCTCGGCGAGTTCATTCGCACACCACACCTTCGGCAGATGCGCGCGCACAAAGGCCATCGGATGCGGCCCCGTCGTCAGCCCCAGCCCCGAATAATCCGCCTGCAACCGTTCGACCGGATTCATCGGCCGCAACGGCGACGCCTCGCGGCCACCGCGCCCGTAGCCGCCAACGTGAGGAGGCGGATCGCCCGCCGCGCGCGAACCGTCCGCCTGCTCGCTTCGGCGTCCGCCTGACGAAGGCATCTCCCAAGCCTTCGCCGGATCACCTCCTCCCGAGCGCAGCGGCTCCTCCCCGCTGCGGGCGGGACGCCCGCGCCCCTCGCCGGAGCGCCGAGCATTGCTCGGCACGAACGGTTCGGCCGGAGTCGTGCCGAGCGATGCTCGGCGCTCCGCTTCATCGCGAGCGAGCGGAGCATCACGCACCACCGCCGAATCCGCCTCCTCACCTCGGCGGCTACCATCCGCCGCGAACAACTCCTCCTCTCGCAGCGTGCTCTCCGCCTCCCACAGCGCCGCGCGACGATGCGCGGCCAGGCAGTTCAGCGCGCCGATTTCCGCGAGCGTCCGCAGCTCCGGCTTCGTGAAACGCGTCCGCGCCTTCAAGTCATCCAGCGATGCAAACCGCCGCTGCGCCCGCGCCGCCAGCAGCGCCTCGCCGTGATCGCGCCGCAGTCCCTCGACCTGCCGCAGCCCCAATCGCAGCGAGCCATCTGCCTCGATCCGGCAGTCCCAGTCCGACTCCGCCACGCACACCGGCCGCACGCGCAGGCCGCGGCGGCGTGCGTCCTTGAGCAACGTGTCCGGCGCGTAAAAGCCCATTGGCTGGTTGTTCAGCAGCGCGCAGAAAAACTCGGGTGCCCGATGCACCTTCAGCCACGCGCTCGCATACGCCAGCAGCGCGAAGCTGATCGCGTGCGACTCGGGAAAGCCATACAGCGCGAACCCGCCCACGGCCTTCACGATCTTGTCCGCGACCTCCGCCTGCACGCCGTTGCGATCCATCGCCGCGCGCAACCGGGCCGTGACGCGTGCCATCTTTTCCTCGGAGCGATGGAAGCTCAGCGCGCGCCGCAATTCCTCCGCCTCGTCGCCGGTGAAGTTCGCAATCACCATCGCGATCTGGAGCATCTGTTCCTGAAACAACGGCACGCCCAGCGTGCGCTCCAGCACCGGCACCAGCCGCTCGTCGTAATACGTCACCGCCTCCTCGCCCGTGCGCCGCCGCAGATACGGATGTGCCAGATCGCCCTGGATCGGCCCCGGCCGGATGAGCGCGACCTCGATCACGATGTCGTAAAAAATCTTCGGCTTCATGCGCGGCAGCGTGGCCATCTGCGCGCGGCTCTCGACCTGGAACACGCCGATGGTTTCCGCGCGCTGCAACAGCGCGAACGTCTCCGGGTCCTGCTCGGGAAGCTGCGCGAGATCGACCGGCCGATTGCGCTCCGCCGCGAGCCGCAGCGTGTCCTGAATCGCGGACATCATGCCCAGCCCGAGCAGGTCCACCTTGATGATGCCGAGGTCTTCGCAGTCGTCCTTGTCCCACTGCGCGACCACGCGGCCGGGCATCGCGGCGTTCTCCAGCGGCATGAGCGAACTGAGTTCGCCCTGGCAAATAATCATCCCGCCCGTGTGCTGCCCGAGATGCCGCGGCAATCGGCTCATCTGCTGGTAGAGGCTCGCAAAGGCCGCGGCGCGCGGATGCGTGCGCGGCAGGCCGGCCTGTTCCATCTGCGCGAGCAATTCGAGCGTGTGCGGAAAATCACCGTGCGGAAACAGGTGCGTGAAACGGTCGAGCACGTCGGCGGGCAGGTTCAACACCTTGCCCAGCTCACGCGCGGCGCTGCGTCCGCGATAGGTGATGACCGTCGCCGTCATCGCCGCGCCGTGCTGGCCGTAGCGGCGATAGACCTCCTGGATCACGCGCTCGCGTCGTTCGCCGCTGGGCAGGTCGATGTCGATGTCCGGCCAGCCTTTGCGGCCTTCGCTGAGGAAACGCTCGAAGAGGACGTTGAACTTCACCGGGTCCACGGCGGTGATGCCGAGGCAGAAACACACGGCGCTGTTCGCCGCGCTGCCCCGGCCCTGCGCGAGAATGTCGTTGTCGCGGCAGAAGCGGACGAGGTCGGCGACGATCAGAAAATAGCCGTCGAACGCGAGCTTGCTGATCAGCGCGAGTTCCTTCTCCAGCAGCAGCCGCACTTTTTCCGGCACGCCTTTCGGATAGCGCAGACGCGCGCCCGCGTAGGTCTGCGCGCGCAGGACGCCCGGCATCGTCTCGCCGGGGCCGACGGGGAAGCGGGGAAATTCGTAGCCAAGATCGGCCAGCGTGAACTGGAGACGCTCGGCGAGGCGCACGGTGTTGGCGAGCGCGTCGGGCTGGTCGGCGAAGAGCGCGGCCATCTGCGGCGCGGTCTTGAGATGCCGCTCGCTGTTCACGGCCAGCAGCGTGCCGGCGGCATCGAGATGCGTGTGGTGGCGGAGGCAGGTGAAGACATCGAGCACCTGGCGACCGGACGAATCGGTGTGCAGCGGGCCGTTGGTGGCGAGCAGCGGAAGGCGGTGTGCGTGGGCGAGATCAAGCAACTGGCGGTTCACCGTGTGCTCGTCGCGCCGCAGGTGGCGCTGGATTTCGACGAAGACATTTTGTGAACCGAAGGCGTGGACGAGGCGCTGGAGGATTTCCGCGGGTGCGGGCACGGGTGTGCGCGCGGCGGCGAGCGGGCCGCTCAGCGCGCGGCGCAGCGGGCCTTCATCATCGCCGGTGAGCGCGACGAGGCCGCCGGCAAACTCCGCGAGTTCCTCCCAGCGCACGGTGCCCTCGCCCTTGGGTGCGCGCAGATGCGCCCGCGTGAGCATCTGGCACAAATGCCGGTAGCCCACGCGCGACTCAACGAGCACCGGCAGCACCGAGCCGTCTTCGAGAATCAACTCGGACCCGATGATCGGTCGCACGCCCGCCTCGCGCGCCGCGCTGAACAACCGCGGTGCGCCATACACACCCATGCGGTCGCACACCGCCAGCGCGGGCAGCCCGAGATCCGCCGCCGCCGCCGCGAGCTGCTCCGGCAACGCTGCGCCGCGCAGGAAGCTGAAGGCGCTGCGCGCGTGCAGTTCGATGTAGGCGGGCGTGGTCATTTCAGAAGCCGCCCCGTAGCCGCCGACGTGAGCAGGCGGACGGCCCCGCACACGCACGACCCACCCTCCGCCTCGTCACCTCGGCCGCTATCAGTCGTTGCGAAAGTTAATGTCGGAGCCGCCCTAACGAGTGGCGCGTCCGTCTCCCTCGCCCCGTGAGGCACGAACGGGGAGAGGGTCGGGGAGAG
>CAZUUP010000275.1:0-7799 GCA_964623105.1 uncultured Akkermansia sp. | reverse complement strand
AAAACGGACGCCGCCTGCCGCCGGTATATGTGCTAGATTGGAGTGGTCTCGCATCCGCTGGCCGAACCCAGCGGCAAAACAACGATGAAATTGTTGGCTCTCCTGCTGGCCGTGCTCGCTCCGCACGGCCTATTGCGCGCAATCGAATCCACGCGCCCCAACATCATTTTCATCCTCGCATCCGACGTCGGGTTCGGAGACCTCGGCTGCTACGGTGCCCGCCATGTCCAGACGCCCAATCTGGACCGACTCGCCGCGCAAGGCTGCCGGTTCACCGACGCCCACGCACCCGCCTCCATCGGCACCCCGTCCCGCCGGGCCTTTCTCACCGGCGTTTACTCCTGGCGACAGACGGCCGGCGCTGTGCTCGGCAACGGCGACGCCAGTCTTTGCATCCCGCCCGGCACCACCACCCTGCCCACGCTGCTCAAGCAGACCGGATATCGCACCGGATTCATCGGCCAGTGGCACCTCGGCCTCGGCGGCCAGCACGGCCCCAATTGGAACGGCGAAATCAAACCCGGCCCCCTGGAACTCGACTTCGATCAAGCCTTCTTCCTGCCCGCCAGCCCCGACCGCGTCCCCACAGTCTTCATCGAAGATCGCCGCGTGGCCGGTCTCGACGCCCGCGACCCCCTCCTCGTCAGCTATGTGGCCAAAGTCGGCCTCGACCCCACCGGCAGCGAAAACCCCGCCCTGCTCAAACTGTGGCACTACGCCGGCCACACCAACACCATCGTCAATGGCATCGCCCGCCACGGCTGGATGAGCGGTGGCAACGCCGCCCGCTGGAAAGACGAGGACCTCGCCGAAACCCTCACCACCAAAGCCGTTCAGTTCATCGACGCCAACCGCTCCCGGCCGTTCTTCCTTTGCTTCGCCCCAAACAACATCCACGTCCCCCGGTCACCTCATCCCCGTTTCAAGGGCTCCAGCGCGGTCGGCGCGCGCGGCGACGCAATTCACGAACTCGACGCCAGCGTCGGCCGGCTCCTCGCCCGGTTGGATGAACTCCAACTCGCCCACCACACGCTCGTCATCTTCACCAGCGACAACGGCGGCATCCTCGAAGACGGCTATTACGACGCCGGCCGCGCCAATTACTCCCCCAACGGACCGCTTCGCGGCTGGAAGGGCACCGTCTTCGAGGGCGGCCACCGCGTTCCCTTCATCGTGAATTGGCCCGGACGCATTCGTCCCGGCACCACCAGCGACGCCTTGTTCGCCCATCTCGACATGCCCGCCACGCTGGCCGCCCTCACGGGAGCCCGCATTCCCGAGGGACAGTGCCGCGACAGCGTCAACGTCCTGCCCGCCATCCTCGGCGCGGCGCGCACCGGACGGGAAGAATTGATCATCCACAGCGCCGGCACCCGCGGACCCTTCGCGCTGCGCCAGAAAAACTGGAAACTCATCCAGCCCGGTCCCGGTCCCGGCTACGGCAAAATGTCCGCCGCCCGCGCCGAAACCCGCAATCCCCAGACACCGATGCTCTTCGAACTCGCCAGCGACCCGGGCGAAACCAAAAACCTCGCCACCGAACTCAATCCCCGCTTGCGCGAAATGCAGGCCGCCCTCGTTCGCCTGCGCGGCGGCAAATAGCCCATTCCACCGCCCGCGCCCCGCACCCGCGCCATCCGCCCGCGCCTCCAGCTTACACGTCCCCCCGCCGCGCCCCCCCGCGCCCGCAAAACCATACCTCCCAAATATTTCCTTCACCCCCCGCAGCCCGTACCACACTATCCCGACCAAATAATGAATCTCTTTGATCTGAACGGGGAAGTAGCCGTCGTCATTGGTGCGACGGGTGTTCTTGGCGGTGCCCTTGCCGAAGGTCTGGCCCAGGCCGGGGCCAAGGTGGCCGTACTCGGCCGCAACGCCGAACGTGGCGAAGGCCGCGTCCGCAAGATCACCGATGCCGGCGGCACCGCCGCCTTCTTCTCCGCCGACGCCGTGGACCGCAAAAGCCTCGGCACCGCCCATCAACAGATCGAAGCCCGCCTCGGCGCCCCCACCATTCTCGTCAACGCCGCCGGCGGCAACGACCCCAAGGTCACCGTCACCGCCGAGCGCCCCTTCGAACAAATCGCCCTCCAGGACTGGCACACCAACTTCGACCTCAACCTCGTCGGCGGCGTCGTCCTTCCCTGCCAGGAATTCGGCCCCGCCATGTGCGCCCGCGGACGCGGCAGCATCATCAACATCGCCAGCGTCTCCGCCCATCTTCCCCTCTCCCGCGTGGTCGCCTACTCCGCCTCCAAGGCCGCCGTCCTGAGCCTTTCCCTCTTCCTTGCCCGCGAATGGGCTCCCAAAGGCGTCCGTGTGAACACCCTCACCCCCGGCTTTTTCCCCGCCGAGCAAAACCGCAAACTCCTCTTCAACGACGACGGTTCCCCCACCGCCCGCACCAAATCCATCTGGGGCCACACCCCCATGAACCGCTTCGGCGAATCCCACGAACTCATCGGCGCCGCCATCTTCCTCGCCAGCCACAAAGCCAGCAGCTTCGTCACCGGCACCGACCTCCGCGTGGACGGCGGCTTCCTCAGCCAGACCATCTGAATTCCACCCGGCATCCCGCACGGACCACCCCTGCGGAATGCCCTCTCCAGACCGCCCGCCCGGAAATCCCCAGCCATCCGCGCCCATGAACCTCCTCGCCACCACCGCCGCCCAGGGTTCCTCCGTCTCCCCCGCCCAAGTCGCCGACCTCGTCGCTCGAGCCTGTCCCGCCGACACCTACCGCGGCAGGAAGGTTCTGCTCATCATTCCCGACGGCACCCGCACCGCCCCCGTCGGCCTCATGTTCCAGACCCTCCACCGGCAGATTGCCGGCGTCACCGGGGCCTTCGACATCCTCATCGCCCTTGGCACCCACCAACCCATGAGCGAGGCCGCCATCTGCGAACGCCTCGAAATCTCTGCCACCGACCGCGCCAGCACCTATCGCGGCGTCCGCTTCTTCAACCACGAGTGGGACAATCCCGCCGCCCTGCGCACCATCGGCACCCTCACCCGCGCCGACACCCGCGAACTCTCCGAAGGCCGCATGGAACTGGACGTCCCCGTCGCGGTCAACAAACGCATCTTCGACTACGACCAGATCATCATCATCGGCCCCGTCTTCCCCCACGAAGTCGTCGGCTTCTCCGGCGGCAACAAGTACCTCTTTCCCGGCGTCGCCGGCCCCGAAATTCTCAACTTCTTCCACTGGCTCGGCGGTTGCGTCACCAACCCCATGACCATCGGCAACAAATGGACCCCCGTCCGCCGCGTCGTGGACCGCGTCGGCGCCATGGTCAAGGTCGAGAAACTCTGCCTCGCCCTCGTCGTGCGCCCCGACAAATCCCTCGCCGGACTCTTCATCGGTTCCCCCGAAGCCGCCTGGGACGCCGCCGCCGATGTCTCCCGCGGCGAACACATCCTCTTTCGCGACCGCCCCTTCCACACCATCCTCTCCTGCGCCCCGAAGATGTACGAGGACATCTGGACCGCCGGCAAGGCCATGTACAAGCTCGAGCCCGTCGTGGCCGACGGCGGCGAACTCATCATCTACGCGCCCCACGTCACCGAAGTCAGCGTCACCCACGGCAAGACCATGCTCGCCATCGGCTACCATTGCCGCGACTACTTCCTCAAACAGTGGGACAAGTTCAAACACCACCCTTGGGGCGTCCTCGCCCACAGCACCCACGTGCGCGGCATCGGCACCTTCGAGCACGGCGTCGAGCACTGCCGCATCAAGGTCACCCTCGCCACCGCCATCCCCCGCGAAACCTGCGAGCGCATCAACATGGGCTACCGCGACCCCAAGAGCATCGACATCGAATCCTACGCCAACCGCGAAGCCGAGGG
Source organism: uncultured Akkermansia sp. (assembly GCA_964623105.1). Classification (GTDB taxonomy): domain Bacteria; phylum Verrucomicrobiota; class Verrucomicrobiia; order Limisphaerales; family BJHT01; genus BJHT01. The sequence goes on along the minus strand of CAZUUP010000275.1, from coordinate 3,944 downwards.
TGTCCTCCTCGTCCGCAAAGCCGGCGAAATGCTCTACAAACTCTCCCCGGCTCCCGCCTGGCAAAGAGGCGTGGACAAAGCGTAAGACAGGACCACCCGCTCTCCTCTACAGCCGCCGACGCGAAAACGCGGACGCCCTGTAAACACCCTCGCCCCGTCGCCCCTCCGGCACCTCCCTCACCGCTTCACCGGCACCGGTGCCAGAATCCGCGAGGCATGAACCTTCCCGTGATGCACCGTGTTCGTGGCCACCACCGCATCCTTTGGAAATTCGATCGTCTGCCGACCGCCCGTCTGCGGATTCGGCTCGTACAGCGGCGCGCCCGTGCTCGCCACCGTCACGCGGATGCGATGTCCCCGATTGAAGATGATGCTCGTCCAGCCGACCTCAAACGCCAGCTTCGCCACCTCCCCCGGCACCAGCAGCTTCTCCGCCTCGAAACCCTCGCGATACCGCGCCCGCCGCGGATAATCCATCAGCAGCATCGAACGCCCGTCCGGATACACATCGCTCACCCGCACGATGAAATCCGTGTCCCGTGCCGTCGATGACACAAACAGCTCCACCTTCACCAACCCCGTCCACTCGACCGGCGCCGCCAGCGGTTCCGTGGTAAACGTCCGCACCTCCGCCTGCTGCTCGAACGGACGCGCATCCTTCGCCCCCGGAAACGCCGACCCCGGAATCGACATCGGACGCCACGGATCACTCACGTAACTCGTCCCCGCCCGCTCCACTGTCGGCGCGGACAACCCCAACCCGCCGCCCGGTTGCAGATAATACGACCGCGCGTCCGCACCCGGCGGCCAGTCCGGCAACGTCCGCCACTCATTGCCCGGTGCCCCGTCCTCACCCGCCGCCCCCATCACGTAATAGCGCACCGGCCCTTCCCGCTCGACCCCGTTCGCCTCCCCCTTGAGGTAATGGTTGAACCACCGCGTCATGTGCGCATACACGTCAAAAAACGCGTTCGTCGGATACACCAGCTCCCCGATGCGATTCGACTTCGGATACCCGCCGTGCAGCCACGGCCCGATGATCAACTGCTGCTGCCCGCGCGATTTCGGCCCCGCCTGATGCTGCCGCCCCACGAAGCTCATCACCGACCCCTGGCACATGAAATCATACCAGCTCCCGATCGTGAAACACGGCACGTTCATCTTCGCGAAATGCAGCGAACAATCCTCGTCGCGCCAATAATCGTCGTAGTGCGGATGCCGGAACCACTCCTCCAGCAACGCCATGCTGTCCGCCGGATCCCGCGCGACCTTCCCCATGTTCTTGAACCGCTCCGGCCGCGTCACCCCCCCGATGCGATAGCCCTCGTGGAACAGGCTCAAACCCGTGTCCGTCATGTATTGCGCCACCAGATGCGGCGGCTGGGTCACCGCCAGAAAATTCTGCGCATACCCCGCCTGCGACCCTCCATAAGTCCCGATCTTCCCCGTGCACCACGGCTGCACCGCCAGCCATTCGCAGATGTCGTAACCATCCCGCAACTCGCCCCACGCCAGCGCCCGGTAACCCACCCACCGGCCTTCCGAAAGATGCGACCCCCGGTAATTCACCAGCACAATGACAAACCCGCCCTCCGCAAACTTCGCCGCCGCCTTGCGCGACCCCGCGCTCCGGATGTCCGCATATCGCTGCTCGAACACCGCCGGCCACGGACCTTCACCCGGCGGAAAATACAGCCAGGCCGACAGGTGCTTCCCGTCGCGCATCGGAATCATCACCCGCTTCTCGGTGACCTTTCCGAAATCCAGCACCGCCTCTGCCGCGACCAAAACCGGCACCCATCCCGCCGTCACCACCCACGCGATCAAAGCCCACGCCGCGCCGACGCGTCCAACCCCCGCCCAAGCCCGACTCGCCCTCATAAAAAGGGGCGCGCCCTACTCCGTCGCCCAACTGAACTCCAGCCCCAACCCCTTCGGTGCCGGCTCCTGAATCATCGCCGCCAGTTCCGCGCTCGTCACCCCCTGCGGCCCCTTCTTCGCGGCATCCACCTTCAACTGCAAAAAGCTCACCAACAACTCGCCGTCCTTCTTGTTCACCACCTTCACCTCCACCTTGTCTTTCAACTTGGCAAACGCCGCCTCGATCTTCGCCGCATTGTCCCCCTTCGCATACGCCGGAATCCGCATCTTCACCCCCGCCACATACGCCTCCCCATGCACCGGCTCCGACTTGTAAATCGCATTGGCCACCTCGTGATGACTCACCAGCGCCGGGTCAAACGTCACGTTCGCGTAGCCGCTCGTCCCCGTCAGCCCGTCAATCTCCTTCACCGCCTTCAGCTTCAACACCGACCCCGAGATCGCATCCACGCAACTCGAACACTGCACATTGCTGATGTAAAACGTCGCCGTCGTGGCCGAAGTGTCGGCCTTCTTCTTCTTGTCAGCAGCGCCAACGCTCGCCACCACGCACGTTAGGAACAGGGAAACCAGGGAAGTAGTTTTCATGCTTCCCACGCTCGCGAACCCCGCCCCCGCTGTCAAGAAAACCGGACGCCCCCGCCGCGACCATCCCCCGTCAGCAACCCCGCACAGTACCACGTTGCGAACCGGGACAATGCAACCCCAACCTCACGACCTCTCCCCTCTTTGCGTCTTCTTGCGTTCTTTGCGGCAATTCCGAGCCCGCTCCTCCGACCGTCACCGCACCGGTAAAGCCCGGTGTCCTCACCGCACCGCCGAAGTCGCCGCCCCGCCCCGTTCGCCAAACACACCGCCCACTCCCCTCGTTCCCCTCTTTGCGCCTCTTTGCGTTCTTTGCGGCCCTTCCCCCCCGTCCCCTCACGGCTTCCGCAACCGGTAGAAAAACCTCCCCGGCTGCGCCGCAATCGTCACCGTGTTCGTCCCGTTCGCCAGCGTCGGCGTCGCCCCCGTGTTGTTCCACGTCGTCCCCAAAGTCTGCAATGCCGTCGTAACTTCCAACGCAAACCCCGCCCCCGTATCCGCCCACGTGATCACATAATTCCCCCCCGAACGCACAATATTCAACTGCGGCGCCCCCGGCGTCTGCACCGCCACCGCGCTGCTCCAAAACCCGCCCTGAATCGCAAAATTCCCGCCCGCCATATTCCCCGCCGCCGGCTGCCCAATGGTCCCGCTCACACTGAACACCCCGCCCGTGCTCGTCCCGCCCCCACCCGCAATCACACTCGGGGAAATCGTGAACGTCTGCGCCCGCGCGCCGGCTGTCGCCCACACCAATCCGACTGCCGCCCAAACAAACCCGCGCACCAGCGCGCAAATCCTCGAACCAAAATCAGTTTTCATAAGCAACAAACGCCCACGCCCTACGGCTTGCCATTGGGTTGCGATGCCCTCAGACCGTCCACCACCCGCCGCAACTCGGCAAGCGCCTTCTCCAACGCCGCAATCCGCTCATCCCGGCCCCGCAACGCCTCCGCCTGCTCCCCCACCAACTGCCGCAACCCCTGGATCGCCGCCAGCGCCACCCCGTCCGCGTCCACACTGCTGATCCGCCGCGCGTCCTCCCCCACCCCGAACGCCGCCGCAAACCCCTGCGCCGTCGGCCCGATATGCCGCTGCGACGCCGGCTGCGCCTTGTAATTCCACGTCGTGATCGGCAACGCCGCCACCCGCTCCAGCACCTCCCGCACATCCACCGCCCGGAAATTCTCCTTCGCATTCTCGTCGCTCAAGCTCGACCACGACCCGCCCCCCGCCGCCACGCTCACCCCCGCCAGCGCCCCACCCTGCGGCGTGATCCCCGTCACGATCCGCGCCCCACCCGTCGCCCGCACACTGAACTCATTCTCCCCCGTCGAAGTGAAATCCAGCCCCGAATTGTCCGCCCACACAAACGCCCCCGCATGACCCGCCTTCGCATTCACCCCCCCCCCCAAACCCCCCCCCCCCCGCCCCGCCCCCCGCCGCCCCCCCCCTCCCCCCCCACCCCCCCCCCCGCA